>JBBQXH010000008.1:0-17687 GCA_038209835.1 Gaiellales bacterium
CTCGGAGGGGCACTCAGACAACTACCCGCACGTCGGGGAGGAGATCTTCTTCAACTTCCCGATGTTGGGCGGGACGATGGACTTCCAGGTCCGCGCGGACATCACCTACTTCACGACCCGCAACGGCGGGGGCGTCTTCTCCACGAGCTCGATCGCCTGGTGTGGGAGCCTCCTCGAGAACGGCTGCGACAACAACGTCTCGCGCATGACCGCGAACGTCCTGCGACGCTTCATGGACGACGAGCCGCTACCGGCGCTCGAGTAGGGGCGCCGTCTGATGGGACCCGCAATGCGCTTCGAGGGACGGACCGTCCTTGTCACAGGCGGCGGCTCGGGCATCGGGCGGGTGATGGTGGCCCGCTTCGCCGCCGAGGGCGCCGCGGTTGTCGTCGCGGATCTCGTCGAGGAGACGGCGCAGGAGGCGGCCGCCGAGGTCGACGCGGCAGGTGGCCGGGCGATCGCGGTGCTGGCCGACGTCACCGACTCCGCTGCCGTCGACGCCATGGTGGACGCGGCGAGCCGCGCGTTCGGCCCTGTCGAGGTACTCGTCAACAACGCGTACTCGTGCAAGGGCGACAACGTCCTGCTCATGGACGAGGAGACGTGGAACGACGATCTGGCCGGGGTGGTGACGAGCGCGTTCCTCTGCTCGAAGCGGGTGTTGCCAGAGATGATCGAGCGACGGACCGGAGCGATCGTGAACATCGCCTCGGTGAACGGTCTCGCGTACGTCGGCAACGAGGCCTACAGCGCCGGCAAGGCGGCGATGATCAACCTGACGCAGTCGATCGCCGTTCGCTACGGCCAGTACGGAATCCGCTGCAACGCGATTGCGCCAGGATCGATCGCGACGCCCGCGTGGCGAGATCGGGTCGAGAGGGAGCCTGATGTCTTCGAACGCCTCGTCAAGTGGTACCCGCTCCGCCGGGTGGGCACCCCGGACGACGTCGCGAACGCGGCGCTCTTTCTCGCGTCCGACGAGGCATCGTGGATCACGGGAACCGTGCTTCGCGTCGACGGCGGGCTGCTCGCGGGCAACGAGGTGTTCACGAACGAGCTGCTCGTCGAGTCGCGCGACCACGAGGGAGAGAGCTAGCTGTGCTCGATCTCGTCATCCGCAACGGCCGCGTGATCGACGGGACCGGGAACCCCTGGTTCCGGGCTGACCTCGGCGTGCTGGACGAGCGCATCGTCGAGGTCGGCAGGGTGACGGCGGGTGGGGCGACCGAGATCGACGCGTCCGATCTGATGGTGTGTCCCGGCTTCACGGACATGCATACGCACTCCGACATCCAGCTGCTGGTCAACCCCGCGCACGAGATGAAGCTGCATCAGGGCGTCACGTGCGACGTGATCGGCCAGGACGGGCTCGCGTTCGCTCCCGTCACGGACACGGTGCTCGGGCAGCTCAGGCACCAGCTCGCCGGCTGGAACGACGACCCGCCAGAGCTCGACTGGGAGTGGCGGAGCGTCTCCGAGTACCTCGATCGCTTCGACCGTGGCGTGGGGATCAACGCGGCGTACCTCGTTCCGCATGCGACCGTGCGCATGGTCGCGATGGGCAGCGACGACCGCGCTCCGAGCGAGTCGGAGCTCGCCGAGATGAAGAGGCTCGTCCGTGAGGGGATCGAGCAGGGTGCCGTCGGCCTCTCGTCCGGCCTCACCTACGCGCCTGGGATGTACGCGACGGATGACGAGCTGGTCGAGCTCTGTTCCGTCATGCGTGACACCGGCGGCTACTACACGCCGCATCACCGCAATTACGGCATGACCGCGATCGATGCGTACCGCGACTGCATCGACATCGCGAGACGCGCCGGGGTGCCGCTTCACTACGCGCACGCTCACCTGGGGTTCGACGTGAACCGCGGACGGGCGCCGGAGCTCCTCGCCCTCGTCGACGAGGCGCGCGCAACCGGCATCGACGTCACGATGGACACGTACCCGTACCTCGCCGGCGCGACATATCTCCACGCGTACCTTCCGGGCTGGACACAGGCAGGGGGAGGGGAACAGGCGATCGAGCGCCTGCGAGATCGGGATCAACGCGAGCGGATCCGGATCGAGATGGAGGAGACGGGCTCCGACGGGTTCCACGACGTCCCGATGGACTGGTCGCGCATCGTGGTCTCGGGTGTCCGCCAGGAGGCGAACCGGCAGTTCGTCGGCATGACCGTCGACGAGGCAGCCCGCGAGGTTGAGGAGCGCCCCATCGACTTCTACTGCGAGCTGTGCGCCGACGAGGAGCTCGGCGCCTCGTCGATCGCCCACATCGGGAACGAGGAGAACGTCCGGACGATCATGCAGCACCCGGCGCATATGCCTGGGAGCGACGGGATCCTCGTCGGCGAGCGGCCCCATCCACGGGGCTGGGGTACGTTCCCGCGCTACCTCGGGGTGTACGTGCGCGAGCTCGGAACCCTCACCTGGGAGGACGCGATCCGCAAGATGACGTCGCTCCCGGCCCAGCGTCTCGGCTTTTCCGATCGCGGCCTCGTGCGGCCGGGGATGGCTGCCGACCTCGTCTGCTTCGACCCGGAGACGGTGCGCGACACGGCGACCTACGAGGAGCCGAAGCAGTTCCCCGAAGGCATCCCCTACGTGGCAGTCAATGGCCGGCTCGCCGTCGATGAAGGGGCGCTCACGGGAGACCTCTCAGGCCGGGCGCTTCGCTTCGGCCGCCCCACTCTCTAACGCTTCCCGGATCCGGTCGAGGGCGGTCAGTGGCGCGAGGCCGTAGTGGTAGAAATCGACCCTTCCGGCTCCCCCCTCGTCCGCGACCCGGAGCTTCGCCGCGAGATTCGCTGTCGAGTCGCAGTCCGGGAGCATGGGCCGCATCGCCGCCGCGAGGCTCCCGCCTTCGGGGAGGAGCTTCGCATACGCGGCGAGGTCGAGCGCGACGCGGTCAGGATCCGCGGCGTAGGCCATCGCCTCGAGCCCGCTCGTCGCCCTTGCGATCGCGGCCAGATCGACGCCGAGCTGCCACGCGATCTCGGGCGCGGGCCCGCCCTCGGGCTTGCCCGTCACGTAGCCCTTGACGGCTCCCGAAGCGTCCAGGAACGAGAACCCGACTCCCTCGGCGGCAGCAGCCCTCGCCGCCTCGCCGGCGAGCGTTGAGACGACACGTTCGCGCATCGCAAGGTAGCCGCCCATCTCGCCGCTCGCGAGAGATGCGACCTCGTCGCGCCACAGGGCCGTATCGCCTGCGTCCTCGCGGCCGTCGAAGATCTGCTGGATCCTGTCCCGTGTGAACTGCCGGAGCGTGTCGGCGTCGACGCCGTCAGCGCGGGCGGCTTCCCCGCAGTGCTCGCAGAAACAGAGCCCGAGCAGGAACCGAGTCGTCGCGCCGAGCCGGAAGAAGTAGCGCTCGTGGTGGAAGCCGTGCTCGAGCGGGTGATAGTGGAGCGACTCGGCCATGACCGTTCGGACGCCGCGGCGGGCGATGTCGGTGCTGAGCCCGGTGACGTATCCACGGACCGCCGGGTTCGCGGGGCAGAGCTCGGTGAGCATCGGGTCGCCGAAGGCGTTCCGCTCGGCGAGGTCCGGCCGGGGATTCGGAACCCAGTCAGAGTGGAGGAACACCGTCCAGCCGTGGACTGCGAGGCCTCTGGCAGCTGCGACCTTCGAGAGCTCGTCGAGCATGTCCCGAAAGCGTGCGAGCGCGCTCGGGCGAGGCTCGACCCCGAGCCCGCGGTACAGGGTGGGGTCGGGACGGAAGCTGGTGACACCGCCCTCGAGGAAACGCAGCTTGCCGCGAGGATTGTGGGGGAGGAGGTCGCGAGCCTCGTGGTAGACGACCGCGAGGGTGACGCCGTCCATCCCACCGCGCCCCTGGACGTTCGCGAGGACCGACTCCACCCCCTCGTCGGCGAGATCGGCCGCGAACGCGAACATCGACGTCTCCACGAAGCGTGAGCGTAGTCGATTGGCGGGCGGTGGATCCTTGACGGCCGTTCTCCGAGGGTGGTATGAAGGCCGCGCCCCGACGCAGCCCTACAGAGGAGTCGTCAATGACCACCCCGCTGGCCGGACACACGAACAGCTACCACACGTACAGCTTCGACGAGGCGCTCGCGGGGATCGCGGAGGCCGGGTACCGGGGGGTCGAGCTCTCGGCCGTCCCCGGGTGGACCGACCACGTCGATCTCGACTCCGCCCCGTCCACCGTCCGCTCGAAGCTCGACGAGCACGGTCTCACCGCCGTCTCTCTATCAGGGCATTCAGATCTCACAACGGAGGACGGGCTCGCCCACGGGATCAAGGCGGTGCGATGGGCGGCGGACTACGGCCTCCCGATCGTCAACTCGGCCATCGGGGGACACTGGTCGGAGGACGAGAACCAGGGCGCGTTCATGGAGAACATCGGCGAGCTGGCGGACGCTGCGAAGGACGCGGGCGTCGTCGTCGCTCTCGAGATCCACGGCGACATCATGGCCTCGGGGGCACTCACACTTCCGCTGATGGAGGCGATCGGCCGTGAAGAGATCAGAGTCAACTACGACACGGCCAACTGTGAGTTCTACGGCGATGTCGCAGCGGCCGACGACATCCCCGTGATCGCGCCCTACATCGCCCATGTCCACCTGAAGGACAAGGTCGGCGGCGCCCGCGTGTGGGACTTCCCCGCCCCTGGCGAGGGACACGTCGACTTCGACCGCGTGCTCGGCGCCCTGCGAGACGCGGGCTACGACGGCCCGTACTCGGTCGAGCTCGAGTTCAAGGGCGAGCCGTGGCCGCCCCTGCCCGAGGTGACGCGAGCGATGGGGAGCGCGTACCGGCACCTGAGTGGCCTCGGCCTCTCGTAGGTCTGCGAGCCAACGGAAGGAGGCAAGCGATGCCCCGCTCCATCTTCATGCCCGAGATGACGAATCTCGAAGTGCAGGAGTACCTCGACCGCGGCGGGCGAACGGTGATCGTCCCGGTCGGCTCGACCGAGGATCACGGCGACCACGGACCGCTCTGGACCGACGTCTACATCCCGATCGAGGTCGCCAAGCGAGCCGCGCCCGAGCTCGATGCGCTCGTCGGGCCGCCGGTGCCGTTCGGGATCGCCCATGACCATCGCGGCGCCGCTGGGGTGGTACACGTTCGGCTCGACACCTTCGTCAACGTGCTGCGCGATGTCTGCCGCTCGCTCGCCGACGTCGGGTTCTCGCGCATCGTCCTGCTGAACGGCCACTACTGCAACTCCCACGCGATGGAGTTCGCGGTCGCGCAGTTCTTCGACGAGCTTCCGGAGGGCGTGCGCGTCTACCCGTTCCCGTACTGGGCCGGCATGAAGCCGGAAGAGGCAGAGCAGTACCTGTCCGGCAGCGTGGGGATCCACGCGAACGTCGGCGAGACCTCGGCCGTGCTCGCGATCAACCCCGACCTCTGCGACATGAGCAAGGCGCGGGACTACTTCCCCGAGCTCCCGGAGCTGCGAACCGGCTTCCTCGCGATTCTCGATCCCCTCTTCCTCTCGACGCCGGGGTCGTTCTGGTCGTTGCTCGAGGACGGCGGCGGGGTGTGGGGCAAGCCGAGCGAGTCCACGGCCGAGAAGGGCGAGGAATTCCTCTCCTGGGGCGCAACCGCAACCGTGAACCTCGTGCGCGACATGGACGACGTCCACGACAAGCTCGAGCCCCGGTACAAGCGAACTCGCCGATCGCGTCCCGATGCCGTTCGCTGACATCGACGGATTCCGCGTCTACTTCGAGGAGCACGGACAGGGTGATCCTGTCGTCCTCGTCGCCGGGCTCGGAGCGGACTGTGCGGCCTGGGCGCTGCAGACGGAGTACCTGGCGCGCTTCTACCGCGTGATCGTCTTCGACAATCCGGGAGTCGGGCAGACGACCGGGCCCGGCCCGAACACCTCCTAGCTGTTCGCCGATGTTGCGGCCGGGTGCGCTCGCTCGCTCGGGGTCGAGCGCGCGCACGTGATCGGTGCCTCGATGGGCGGCACGATCGCGCAGCAGCTCGCGCTTCGCCATCCCGAGCTCGTGCGGTCGCTGTCGCTGCACTGCACCTGGGGTCAGTCAGATCGCTACCTGACGGCGCTGATGAGAAGCTGGCAAGCGATCGCGCGAGGAGTTCCTCGAATCGACCTCGCCCGCCAGCGTTGGCTCTTCGTCTTCACTGTGTGGCACTTCAACGATCATCCCGAGTTCTTCGAGAGCCTCGAGCGGGACGTACTCGAGCATCCCCATCCGCAGAGCGTCGAGGCCTTCTGCGACCAGGCCGAGGCGTGCATCTCGCACGACGCTCTCGACCGTCTGGGTGAGATCCAGGCGCCGACGTACATGACCGTCGGCGATCGCGATCTCCTCACACCCGCCCATCACACGTACCTGATCAAAGAGCGGATGCCGCTCGCGATCCTGCGGGTCTGGCCGCGCATGGGCCACGCGCCGTTCTGGGAGATCCCGGACGAGTTCAACGCGCGGCAACACGATTTCCTGAAGGAGCATTGATGGTCACCGTTGCGATTATCGGCGCCGGATTCATGGGAGCCACCCACGCGAACGGCTTCGGCCCGCTCGGCGATCGCGCGCGCGTCAAGACCGTCTGCTCGCGGTCGGCGGAGCGCGGCGAGAGGGTGGCGGAGACGCTCGGTGCGACGTTCACGAGCGATCTGGAGGGTGTCCTCGCCGATCCCGAGATCGACGCGGTCGACATTTGCCTGCCAACGCCGCTACACCGCTCGACTGCGGAGAGGGCGTTCGCGGCCGGGAAGCATGTGCTGCTGGAGAAGCCGGTTGCCCTGACGGTCGAGGACAGCGAGGCGATCCTGCGGGCCGCGGACGCAGGCGGCCGCACGTTCATGGTCGGACAGGTCGTGCGCTTCTTCGCCGAGTACGTCGAGATCGAGCGAAGGGTCGCCGCAGGTGAGATCGGCGAGGTGAGGGAGGTGAGCGCCTACCGGCTCTCCTTCCCCGCCGACTGGGGCGACTGGATCGCGGATCCCGCCCAGACGGGCGGGACGCCCGTCGACCTCATGGTTCACGACTTCGACCAGCTCAACCTGCTTCTGGGCGAGCCGCGACGCGTCTACGCGCGGGCCGCGCGCGGAGGCGAGGGCCACGTGGTCGCGGTCGTCGACCACGAGAGTGGGACGGGGCTCGTGGAGGGCAGCATGGTCATGCCGACGTCGTTCCCCTTCTCGGCCGGTATCCGCGTCCTCGGCGAGACCGGGGTGGTCGAGCACGGTTTCCGCGCGGCACCCGCGGAGGACGGGGGAAACATCGGAGGCGACGTCCAGAGCTTTCTCCGCATCCATCCGAACGACGGAGCGCCCGAGACGATCGCGGTGGAAAGCGTTGATCCGTGGGGCGCCGAGATCGCCGCCTTCGTCGAATGCATCGAATCGGGTCGCCCGGTCGAGCGCGGAACGGGCGAGCAAGCGCTTGCAGCCCTCCGCGTCTCGCTCGCGACGAACCGATCGCTCTCGAGTGGAAAACCGGAACCTGTCGAATGAGTGAAGCCAGCGATCGCGTTCTCGCTCGTCTCGACGCCCTGCGGGGCGACACCGTTGCGCTACTGAGCGAGCTCGTGCGGGTGGACTCGACCACCCCGAACCTTCCCGGAGTCGTCCGGGAGGACGTGATCGGCGGCGAGACGAAGGTGAACCAGATCCTCCACGAGCGGTACATCCGGGCAGGACTCGACGCGCACTGGGTCGCGGAGGATCCAGAGCGCCGGAACCTCGTCGGAGTGCGGCAGGGCACGGGGGGTGGCCGTTCGCTCGCGCTCAACGCCCACGTCGACACCGTGGCTGCGGTCGAGCCGGACACATGGCTCTGCGGCAGCCCCTGGAATCCCGAGATCCGAGAGGGCCGGCTCTACGGCCTGGGGTCAACCGACATGAAGGCCTCGGGAGCTGCGATGTGGGCCGTTGCCCAGGCTCTCCACGACGAGGAGATCAAGCTCGCGGGCGACCTCCAGCTCCATTCGGTGGTCGGCGAGGAGATGATGGAGCACCCGCTCGGGACGACCGCGGTGATCGAGGCGGGTTTCCGCACCGACGCGGCGATCGTGACCGAGCCGAGCTCGTATCCGAAACCCTTGACGATCTCGCCCGTCGCGGCGGGTGTCTGGATTCTGCGGATCGTCGTCCACGGGCTCGCGACGCACGCCGGCAACCGGCCGCTCGTGATCCGCCCCGGCGGGCCCGGCGAGGCGATCGGCGTGAACGCGCTCGAGAAGGCGGTGCTGATCGTCAACGGCCTGCAGGAGCTCGAGCGTGACTGGGGTCTGACGAAGACCCACCCGCACTTCTCGCCCGGCTTCTTCACGATCGGAGCCAACGTCTTCCACGCGGATCCGGGCGTTCCGTTTGCCGCCTATCTGCCGAACAGGGCCTTCGTCGACTACGTGATCTGGTATCCGCCGCAGCAGTCGGCCTCGGAGGTCGCTGACGAGATCGAGGAGTACGTGCTCCGGCTCTGCCGGCTCGACCCGTGGCTTCGCGAGCACCCTCCGGAGCTCGAGTGGGTGAATAACTGGCCCCCGATGGAGACGGCGTGGGATCACGACCTGACGCAGACGATGGTCCGGGCGCACGAGACCGTCTCCGGCCGCGGCGTTGCCGCACCCGACCCGGCGCACCCGGTCAACTTCGGAGCGGCGAGCGACGGCTCGTTCTACGAGGCTGCCGGCATCCCGGCGGTGGTCTACGGGCCCGGCGATCTGAAGATCGCCCACTGCAAGGACGAGAACGTCGTGCTCGACGACGCCGTCCTCGCGGCCAAGGCGCTCGCGCTCGCGGTCATAGACTGGTGCGGCGATGCCTGATCTGCTCGAGCGCGTATCCGCCGCTGTCGACGCAAGGCGTGACGAAGCGATCGATTTCCTGCAGGAGCTGGTGCGGACACCGTCGGTCAATCCAAACTATCCGGGGATCTCCCGCGACGAGCACCTCGGCGGCGAGACGCGCGTTAACGACATCCTCGAGGAGCGCTACCGGGAGGCGGGCCTAGAAACGAGCCGTGTCGCGGAGGATCCGGAGCGAGTGAACCTCGTGGGCATTCGGCGTGGCCAGGGAGGGGGCCGTTCGCTCATCTTCAACGGTCACGTCGACACGGTGCCGCCCGCGGAGGCCGACCGCTGGCTCTGCGGCAGCCCGTGGAATCCGGAGATCCGGGACGGCAGGCTCTACGGCCTCGGCTCGACGGACATGAAGGCCTCGGCGGTCGCGATGTGGCTTGCCGCGCAGGCGCTGACGGATGCAGGGGTCAGCCTGCGCGGAGACCTCCAGCTCCATTCGGTCGTGGGCGAGGAGACCGCCGAGCCCCAGCTCGGCACTCTCGCGTGCGTGAAGGCCGGCTTCCGTGCCGACGGCGCGATCGTCACTGAGCCCACCAATCCACCCAGGCCGCTGACGATCACGCCCGTGTCCGCCGGCTTCTGCTGGCTGAAGGTGCACGTCGAGGGAAAGCCGACGCACTGCGGCAACCGGCCCCTCTCGATGCGTCCCGGTTGCATGGGGGACGCGATAGGCGTCTACGCTCTCGAGAAGGGCGTGAAGCTCGTCCTCGCGCTCCAGGAGCTCGAGCGCCAGTGGGGAAGCTCCAAGGCACATCCGTACTTCCCCCCGGGCTGGTTCACGATCATGCCCGGGATCTTCCACGCCGACGCGGGAGTGCCGTTCCCCGCCTTCTTCCCCGACAGGGCCGACCTCCACTGGCTCCTCTGGTATCCGCCGCAGGAGGATGACGAGGACGTGATGCGCGAGGTCGAGGAGTACGTGCTCGCGGCCTGCGCGCTCGATCCCTGGCTCTCCGAGCACCCGCCGCAGTTCGAATGGCTGATGCGCTACCCGGGCATGCTCACGCCGTGGGAGCACGAGCTCCCGCAGACCATGGCGCGCGCGTGGGAGCGGGTGACCGGCGAGCCGGTGCCGCCTCCGAGCCCCGAGCACCCCGTCAACTTCGGTGCGGCGATGGAAGGGACGTGGCTCGCGCGCGAGGGGATCCCGTCGATCGTCTTCGGCCCGGGCGACCTTCGCGTTGCCCATGCGCGCGACGAGTCCGTCGCCGTAGACGAGGTGTTCGTGGCGGCGAAGGGGCTCGCGGCCTGCGCGATGGACTGGTGTGGAACCGACGACGGCGAGGAGGACTGACATGGGCTGGACCCAGACCGGCTCCACGATCATCTTCAAGCCCTATTCGCTCGAACAGGCGCTTCGCGGTCTCGCCGCGGCGGGCTTCGAGAACGTGGAGATCGGTGCGGTCAAGGGCTTCCTCGAGCACCTCGACCCGGACGCGATCACCGATGCCACGATCGCCGACACGCGGCGGCTGCTCGACGAGAACGGGCTCCGGGTGGTCTCGATGAGCGGCCACGCGCAGCTTCATACGGATGAGGGCGCCACGCGTCTCCGCAACGTTCTGCGTGCGGGGAGCGAGCTCGGGATCGAGGTTCTGAACACGTTCACCGGTGATGCGGAGACGCCCGAGCAGGTCGGCGCCTTCGAGGCGAACGTGCGGGCGATCGCCGACGAGGCCGAGGCGTGCGGGGTGCGTCTCTGCCTCGAGACCGACTCGAACCTCCTGCCCACGGCCGAGGTAGGGATCGGGATCCTCGAGGAGATCGGCCATCCCGGCGTTCGCTTCAACTACGACCCGGGCAACGTCATCTACTACACGGGCACCAATCCAGCCAAGGACATTGCGTTCGCGCTTCCGCGGCTCGGGCACTTCCACCTCAAGGACCAGCGCGGCGGTCAAGGCGTCGCGGACTTCCCGCCGCTCGGAGAGGGTGACGTCGACCTCCCGGCGATGCTCACCGACCTGCGCAGCATCGACTTCGCCGGACCTGTCAGCATGGAGATCGAGTTCACGAACTACGAATGGCCCGCCTGGGAGGAATGCGTCGAGGCGGCGAAGCGAGGAAAGGCGTACTGGGATGGTCTCGGGATCTGAGAAGCGAGGGCTGCTCGGACGGCTCGACGAGGGCGCGGTCATCTGCGCCGAGGGGTACGTCTTCGAGCTCGAGCGGCGTGGCTATCTGCAGGCGGGCGCGTTCGTGCCCGAGGTCGTGCTCGAGCACCCGGAGGTCGTCGCGCAGCTCCACCGCGACTTCGTCCACGCGGGCTCAGACGTCGTCGAGGCGCTGACCTACTACGCGCACCGCGAGAAGCTGCGCGTGATCGGGCGCGAGGGCGAGCTCGAGGCGCTGAACCGCCAAGCGCTCGAGATCGCGAAGGAGGTCGCCGCCGAAACGGGCACGCTCGTCGCGGGGAACATCTCCAACACGAACGCTTTCGCCCCTGGCGACCCGGAGTCCGAGCGCGCCGTCCGGGCGATGTTCGAGGAGCAGGTCGGCTGGGCGGTAGACGCGGGCGTCGACTTCGTCATAGCGGAGACGTACTCCTGGGGGCAAGAGGCGCTCATGGGCCTCGACGTGATCAAGCAGGCGGGGTTGCCCGCGGTTGTGACCATGGCCATCCATCGCGATCCGCAGACCTTCGAGGGCTGGAGCTATCCGGAGACCTGCCGGCGACTCGAGGCAGCCGGGGCCGACGTCGTCGGCCTGAACTGCATTCGCGGGCCGAAGATGATGATGCCCGTGCTGCGCGAGATCCGGGCTGCGGTTTCCTGCCACGTCGCGGCGCTTCCCGTCCCGTACCGCACGACGGAGGAGGAGCCGACCTTCGCCGGCCTGACCGACCCGGGCTGCGACTGCATTCCGGACGGCCGGGCGTTTCCGACGGCTCTCGAGCCGTTTCTCTGCAACCGCTACGAGATCGCGGAGTGGGGGGCGGAAGCCTACGATCTCGACATCCGCTACCTCGGCGTCTGCTGCGGCGCCGGGCCGCACCACATCCGTGCCCTCGCCGAGGCACTCGGCCGAACGCCGCCCGCGAGCCGCTACTCCGCAGACATGTCGAAGCACGCCTTCTTCGGCACGGACGCCGCGGTGCAGGAGGACTACCGAGAGAACCTCGTCCGCCGGCTGTAGCAGCCCGGCGGCCCCATGATCGACTCACGACGAACGCCGGTGGGAGCTGATCGAGGCGTCGGTCGGCTCGATCAGCGATGACGGTCATTCCTGGGATGCAGACCCAGGCGCCTGGGTTCACGCGCGGGATCGGCTGATCGTCGCGGATACTCAGGCTACGACAGGCAGTGTGACCCAAGAGGGCCGTGCCCGGTCGTGGAGAACCGTCTGCGTCGCGACGATTGCCTTCTCCGGTCCTTCGCGGCCGAGCGGGCCTCCGGTGTTGAGGTTGCGATCCCACTGGGGGAAGTCGGAGCTCGAAACGTCGAGGCGCAGGCGGTAGCCAGCGGCGATCCGCACGGCGATCGGGCCGAGTGAGATCCGGTACTCGTAGACTCGCCCGGGCTCGATCGGCGTTGGCGCCGAGAGCGAGTCCCGGAAGCGGGCGCGGATGATGCCCTCCTTGAGGTTCACCGACTCCCCGTCCGGGTCGACGCGGCAGAGGCGCGCTGTGAAGTCGGTGTCGACGGCGGTCGAGGCCGCGTGGAGCGTGACATGGACGTCGCCGATCAGGTCGAGGTCGCGGCCGAGCGGGGGAGACGTGTAGACGAGCGTGTCGCTCCAGCGTTCGATCCCGTGCTGGGAGCGCGGGCCCATCGGCGTGAGGACGTCGTCGCAGCAGGAGTGCCCCCCGGCGCTCGCGACCGGAGCGAGCGGGTCATAGACGAACACGTCGTGCGGCTCGTCGCCTGGCGGTTCGGGCGCCAGGACGCCGTCGCCGTACTTCGAGTTCGCGCTGCCTGCCGAGTGCAGGAACCAGTCCACGGTCTCCGTTTCAGACGGCGGCCATGCATCGAGGTCACGCCAGCCGTCACCGAGGACGTAGGCGGTCGCGGGCGCGTCGAAGACGCCGCTCGGCTTTCCCTTGACCACCTCGTCCAGGAAGCGGAGCTGCCAGTCGTTGACTGCTGCCGGTCCAGCGTCCTCTCCGGCGCCGAGCAGCGGGCTCCAGGGGCCGTGCTGCCATGGGCCGACGAGGAGCTTCTGCTTCCCGGCGCCGCACTCGATTCCGGCGAAGTTCTTGACCGTTCCCTCGAGGAAGATGTCGTACCAGCCGCCGACGTGCAGGCCCGGCACCTCGATGCGCGAGTAGTCCTCGTCGATGGCGGTCGCGCGCCAGTAGTCGTCGTAGGCGGCGTGTTCGAGCCAGTCGAGGTAGTACGGCACGTCCTCTGGCGAGAGGCCGGGAGGCTCGGCGAGAGGCAGGTGCGAGAACCAGTCTGCGCTCCCCACGATGCGGTCGAGCCGTGTGATCTCCGGCCCTTTTCCAGCGGACATCGCCGTGTAGAGCGCGAGCCCTGCGGCCCAGTTCGCGGCGAAGGCAAGCGCGAAAGCGCCACCGTTGTACGTCCAACCCTCGTAGTACTGCGAGGAGGTCATGCCCGGGCAGATGGCGACGAGGCTCGGCGGACGCTCGGTCGCCGCCAGGAGCTGGGTCGCACCGGGATACGAGAAGCCGTACATCGCCACGCGGCCGTCCACGCCCGGGAGCCGCGCGGCCCACTCCACCGCGTCGTATCCGTCCCGTGCCTCGTTGACGAACGGGTAGAAGTCGCCGTCCGATCGGAAGCGGCCCCGGCAGTCCTGGATGACGACGACCCAGCCCTGGTGAGCCCACCAGCTGGGGTGCCGGTACCCGGAACCCGTCTGCGCTGTGTTCTTGTCGTACGGCTCGCGCATCAGAAGTGCCGGATACGGGCCTCCGTTTGCTGGCCGGTATACGTCCGCGCGAAGCGTCACGCCGTCGCGTGCCCGGCAAGGGACGTTGCGCTCTACAGTGACGCCGGGGATGCCCGCAAACGCCTCAGGCATCCAAGCTCCAGACCGCCTGGCCGGCCAGGATCGTCTCGAGTGTCCGGTACTCCAGGTCGAGCACGGCGAGATCAGCGCGGAACCCCGGTGCGATTCGACCTCTGTCCTCGAGTCCGAGAACGCCGGACGGGACAAGACACGCCATCATCGCGGTCTCGGCCAGTCCGAACCGTGGAGCCATTCGCCGGACGATCTCGGCCCCGCAGCGCGTGCCGCCAAGCAGCTTCCCGTCCGGCTTCTCCTGTGGCGGGGCCACGAGGTCGCTTGTGAGCGCGATCCGGTCGGCACCAGCCGCCCGCACGGTCAGCGACTCCGTCGTCGGATGGAGATGCCGCCCGTCACCGATCAGCCCGAGTGTCACGCGTGCATCATCGAGGAGGGCTCCGACGACACCTGGCGCGCGGGCCTTGACGCCGCTCATCGCATTCCACACGTGTGTGGCAAAGCGTGCCCCCGCATCGACAGCCAGGCTCGCCGTGCGGTGATTCGTCGTCGTGTGCCCAATTGAGGCCACCGCGCCGGCCGAGGTGATCCGGTCGATCGCGTCGAAGGCCTGATCGACCTCCGGCGCGAGTGTCACCATCCGCACCGAGCCTGTCGCGAGCCATCCGTCGAGCTCGATCAGGTCGACGGGGCGGACGTATTCGAGCGCCTGAGCACCTGCCGCCTCGGGGTTGATGTACGGCCCTTCGACGTGGGCGCCGAGACACGCTGGCTCGTCCGACAACTCGTGGAGGAACCGGTCGACCCTCCCGCGTTCAGACGTGCCGACCGTCGCCAGGTAGCCGGTGATTCCCTGCTCGCGACCGCTCTCCCAGTCGTAGATCTGGAGATCCACGAATCCGGGGAACAGGTACGGGGCGTCGGCTCCGCCGGGTCGCTCCTCGACCGACTCGATCAGGTCGCCGCGGATGCGAAGCATCCCGGGGCGAGCGCCGTCGACCGGGTCGACGAGGAGACCGGAGAGCTCACGTGTCATCGATCGCTAGCCGAAACGAGATAGGCGCCGTGGACGTTCGTCATGGAGCTCTTCTCGTGACCAGGATCGCTCCCGAGGCGGCGCCTCGAGGCTGGCACGCTCGCGCATGAACTCGAGCTCACGCTGCCATTCGAGCTCGTCCTCGAGGGACTGCCCGGGCCGGAGAGTGACAAGGTCGATTCCCCGACGGATCAGCTCCGACTCGGTCATGCCAAGGCCGCGCGCGCGCCTCTTCAACCGTTCGTCCTGATCGGGCTCGATGTAGATCTGCTTTCGAACCATCCGAGGCATACATCGCACAGTCTGCCATTGTCCGGACCGCGGCAAGGAGCAAGCGACGCGGAGCGGCCGTACAGGCCGCGAAGGACCATCGAGCCCGGCCAGGTCTCTTACTACGGGTCGCGGCCGGCACGGATGGCCGCCGTCGAGTCCTCGGTGGTGCGACCTTCGAGAGCTCGTTCGAGCCGGTCAAGCGCCCGACGTGTGAGGGTATTGCTGCCGGGACATGAGGTGCGGGCGAGATCGCGCTCAGCCAGCTGGGCGAGGTACGGGCTTCGCGAGACGCCTCGAGCTCGCGCGAGGCGATCGATCCGGCAGACGAGCTCGTCCTCGAGGGAACGAGATCCTTGGCCATTGTCCTTGCGGGGCGAACAGGTGTTCCATCCGGGCCGACGGATACACTCGCAGAGATGGCCGCCGACGAGATTGTCGTTCTCGGCGCCCGCGAGCACAACCTCAAGGACATCACCGTCCGCCTGCCGCGGAACGCCCTGATCTGTATCACCGGGCTCTCCGGTTCCGGGAAGTCCTCGCTTGCCTTCGACACGATCTACGCAGAGGGCCAACGACGCTACGTCGAGTCGCTGTCGGCCTATGCGCGGCAGTTCCTGCAGATGATGGAGAAGCCTGACGTCGACTCGATCGACGGTCTCTCGCCGGCGATCTCGATCGACCAGAAGACGACCTCGCGGAACCCTCGCTCGACGGTGGGCACGGTCACCGAGATCTACGACTATCTCCGCCTCCTGTATGCGCGGATCGGTAAGCCGCACTGCCCGGTCTGCGGCCGCCCGATCGCCGGACAATCGATCGAGATGATCGTCGACCAGGTTCTCTCGCTGCCCGAGGGGACGAAGTTCACGGTCAATGCGCCCGTCGTGCGCGACCGGAAGGGCGAGTACCGGGACCTCTTGCAGGGCCTGCGCGACGAGGGGTTTACGCGGGTCAAGGTCGACGGCGAGCAGCGGCTCCTCGACGAGGACATCGCGCTCGACAAGAAGTTCAAGCACACGATCGAGGTCGTGGTCGACAGGCTCGCGATGAAGCCGGATCTGCGCCATCGCGTGACCGACTCGATCGAGACGGCGCTCGCCCTCGCGGACAGGCTCGTGACGATCGACCTCGTCGACGGCGACGAGCTGACGTTCTCGGAGCGCTTCGCCTGCCCCGAGCACGGGGTCGGGCTGCCTGAGCTCGAGCCGCGCGTCTTCTCCTTCAACTCACCACACGGCGCGTGCCCGCGCTGCACCGGTCTCGGCCATCAGCAGGAGATCGATCCGGACCTCCTCGTGCCTGACGCCTCGCTCTCGCTTGCCGATGGCGCGCTCGTCCCGTGGTCGGTGGGGGGCGCCAACTTCTACGAGTCCGTGATCCAGGCGATCGCCGATCGGTACGAGATCGACATCGATACGTCCTGGGCGGAGCTTACCGAGGAGCAGCAGGATCTCTTCCTGAACGGCACCCGCGGCGAGCGCGTGTACGTCCAGTACCGAAACCGGATGGGCCGCAAGCGCTCGTACATGCTCGCCTTCGAGGGGATCGTGAAGAACCTCGAGCGGCGGTATCGGGAGACGGACTCGGCCACGCAGCGCGAGCGGATCGAGGAATACATGTCCGCGCGCCCGTGCTCGGCCTGCCACGGCGCCAGGCTCAAGCCGGAGGTGCTGGCGGTCACGGTCGGCGGCCTCAACATCCATCAGCTCACCCAGAAGTCGGTGAAAGGTGCGATCAAGTTCGCATCCGAGCTCGAGCTCTCCGAGCGCGAGCTCCACATCGCGGCGCGCATCCTCAAGGAGATCCGTGAGCGGCTCGCCTTCCTCGACAACGTCGGCGTCGGCTATCTCCAGCTCGACCGCGCCGCTCTGACTCTCTCCGGCGGCGAGGCGCAGCGCCTCCGGCTCGCGACCCAGATCGGCTCCCAGCTCGTCGGAGTGCTCTACATTCTCGACGAGCCGTCGATCGGGCTGCACCAGCGCGACAACGACAGGCTGATCCGGACGCTCGAGCGGCTGCGCGACATCGGCAACACCGTGCTCGTGGTCGAGCACGACGAGCAGATGATGCGGTCGGCCGACTACCTCGTCGACATGGGGCCGGGTGCCGGTGAGCATGGCGGCCGTGTCGTCGCTGAAGGATCCGCGGCCGACGTGGAGCGAAACCCGGCCTCCGTGACCGGGCAGTTCCTCTCGCGCACGCGGCAGATCGCGGTTCCGGAGCGACGCGTCGACGATCGCGGAACGTTTGCCGTCCGGGGCGCCCGGATGCACAACCTCAAGGACATCGATGTCGACTTCCCAGTGGGCAAGTTCATCTGCGTCACGGGCGTCTCAGGGTCGGGAAAGTCGACGCTCGTCAACGAGATCGTCTACAAGTCGCTCGGGAATCGGCTGAACCGGATCCGCGTCAAGCCCGGTGAGCACGACACGGTCGAGGGCATCGACTGCTTCGACAAGGTGATCGACATCGACCAGTCGCCGATCGGGCGCACGCCTCGCTCGAACCCCGCGACGTACACGAAGCTCTTCGACCACATCCGCGAGCTCTACTCGCAGACCCCTGACGCGAAGGTGCGCGGGTACAAGCCGGGAAGGTTCTCGTTCAACGTTCGTGGCGGTCGCTGCGAGACGTGCAAGGGAGA
>JBBQXH010000009.1:0-17507 GCA_038209835.1 Gaiellales bacterium
TATCGGGGACATTAGGTCTCCCTCAGAAGACACAACAACAACCCGGCACCGGGAAACAAGGCGGGCGGGCTGACGACCATCTACGAGAAGTCGCTCGGAGCGGCCGCCAAGGCCGGCTCGACCCCGCTGAACCAGGTCGTCGCCTACGGCGAGAGGGTCACCGAACGGGGCTTCGTCCACATGGACACTCCCGGCTACGACCCGGTCTCGGTGACCGGTCAGGTCGCAGGCGGATGCAACGTCGTCGTGTTCACAACCGGCCGGGGGTCGGCGTTTGGGTTCAAGCCCTCGCCCTCGATCAAGGTCGCAACGAACCGTGAGCTGTACCGCCGGCAGGAGCCGGACATGGACATCGACGCGGGAAAGGCGCTCGAGGGGATCAGCCTCGACGCCCTCGGGGCGGAGATCCTCGACGACATTCTCGCCGTCGCCTCGGGGAAGCAGACGAAGAGCGAGGTCGCAGGGGTGGGCTCCGAGGAGTTCAATCCCTGGATCCTCGGCGCGACGCTCTGAGCCGCACCCGCTTCGTAAGACTCGCGTAAGGAGCTGCCGCTACAACTCGATACGTGGATCACTCGAGCGATTCGCGTCCGTATGGCCGCCGCGCGTTCCTCGGGATCGTCGCCGCAGGTATCGGCGCCCTCGTAGTCGGTCGCCCGCTCGAACGGGTCACCGCGCATCTGAGCCCCATCACGTCGCTCTTCGTCTCGGACGGCTGGCGCATCTACACCGTCGCGTCGACGATGCCGGAGTTCGATCCCAACACCTGGAGGCTCGAGATCGGTGGGCTCGTCTCGAATCCGCAGACCCTCAGCTACGACGATCTCCTCAGCCTGCCGCAGGCGGAGCAGGTCTCGACCTTCCACTGCGTCACGGGCTGGACGGTGGAGGACGTCCACTGGGCAGGCGTCCGCTTCGCCGATCTCCTCGCCGCCGCGAAACCGCTTCCACAGGCGAAGGCGCTGAGCTTCGTGTCGGCGGAGCTTCCATACGTCGACTCGCTGACGCTCGAGCAGGTACTCGAGCCGGATGTGATGCTCGCGCACCGGCTGGACGGAGCGCCGTTGAGCCAGCCCCACGGGGCACCTGTGCGAGTCGTGATCCCCGAGATGTACGGCTACAAAGGCGTCAAGTGGCTTCAGCGGATCGAGCTGACGGCCGCGCCGATCGACGGCTACTGGGAGCAGCGAGGCTATGACCGCGACGCGTTCGTCGGCCATTCGAACGGCTACTGAGGCACCCCCGCCCACCGGCACGCGAAGCCCGCGTTATGTTCGCCGCTTCTCGCGAACCGAGCGAGCGATCCACTGGATCCATGCGGCCGCGTTCTTCGTCCTCCTCGGATCCGGGCTCGTCCTCTACCTGCCGTTTCTGTCAGAAGCTGTTGGCCGACGGCCGCTCGTCAAGGACGTCCACCTCTACACGGCAGCCGCGTGGGCGGCAGCGCTCCTGCTCGTCGTGCTCGTCGGCGACCGCCGGGGTGTCCGCCGGACGATCCGCGAGCTCGAGTACTTCGACACGGACGACCGCCGATGGCTCCGAGGTCGTCGCTCGCCCCAGGGACGCTTCAACGCCGGCCAGAAGCTGAACGCCGCGGCGACGGCGGCTCTCGCATTCCTCTTCGGCCTCTCCGGCCTCCTCCTGTGGCTCGGCGAGCGCGACACGACGTTTCGCTTCGCGAGCACCGTGCTCGTGCACGACTGGCTGACGTTCGTCTCGGTGGCGCTGCTCGCCGGGCATCTCTACCTCGCGGTCATCCATCCCAAGACCAGGCACGCCCTAAGGGGGATGACCACCGGATCGGTGCGCGAGGACTGGGCGCGAGAGCATCACGAGAAATGGGTGGCGAGCGGCGCGGAACCGCCGGAGACTCCGCCGGCTCGATCCTGATCGCGCCAAGACTGGGGTCTCAGGCGAGCGGTCGATGCTGCCGACAACCGAAGCGAGGGCCCGGGCGGGTTGCCGTCATCCCCGAGGTGGTGGGAATGGCCCGACCCGAGCCCTCGCACTCAACCTGTTCGACGCGCCGCCACGGTTGCATCGCCCCGTCGGGTGAACATCGCCGTAAGCTCACGACGTGTTCTACCGTCCCGGCAGCGATCACGGCCTCGCAGCCAACCCGTTCAACCAGCTCGTCGTGCCGAGGCCGATCGGCTGGATCTCGAGCGTCGGCCGCGACGGGCAGGTCAACCTCGCCCCTTTTTCCTTCTTCAACGCGGTCGCGTACGTGCCGCCGCAGGTGATGTTCGCGACGACGGGCCCGCATCGCGACGGCGGCGCGAAGGACTCCCTGCGCAACATCCGTCAGACCGGCCAGTTCGCGGTCAACCTCGCGACCTGGTCGCTTCGGGAGGCGGTGAACGCCTCGAGCGCGTCAGCGCCGGGGACGGTCGACGAGTTCGAGCTCGCGGGCCTGACGAAGGCGGCGGCGCAGCTCGTCGACGTGCCGCTCGTGGCGGAAAGCCCGGTTCACTTCGAATGCGTGCTGACGACAACCGTCGAGCTCCCCACGCCCGATCCGAACGACCCGAACACCGTCGTCTTCGGGGAGGTCGTGGGAATCCACATCGACGACGCGATGATCGTCGACGGTCGCGTCGACGTCCTGCGACTGGACCCGATCGCTCGCCTCGGCTACGACCAGTACACGCGGGTGACGGACGTCTTCGCGATGACCCGGCCGTCCTGGCCGCCGCCCGCCTAGCGCCCGCCGCGAAACCGGTCGAAGCGGAAGCGTCCAGGGTGCCCGGACGGCGCCCGGTGACGATCAGCTCTGCGAGATCCTTCCCCGACGGCGGGCCGAGGCTCACCCCTGGAACGAGTGCCCCGAAGAGATGTAGACGTTCGAGAAGGGCGTCGCACGGTCGATGATGGGGAGCCCGTCCGGCGTCATCGGCCGGCCACTATTCTCAGAATGGGAGGCCGTCTTTCGCGTGGAGGTGGAACGACTTCCGCACGGTCTCGTGGATCTCCCAGCGCGTCGTCATGCCCTCCGGGAAGAAGGCAAGGTCGCCTGCCGAGAGCTCGAACGACTCCCCGTCCGGAGGCGTGATCGTCACGTTTCCCGCGATGATCGTCGCGGTCTCGTCGGTGTGCGTCCAGTTGAACACCCCGGGGGTGCACTGCCAGATGCCGTCTGCCTGCTTTCCGTCCTCAGAGCGCCAGAGGATCGAGCCGGTGCCGATCGGGCTCCCGTCGATGATCCAATCCTCGGGAACCGGGAAGGGGTCGAGCTCTGCTCCCATCACGCTCTGGCTGAGCGCGGACTGTGCCTGCGTGCTCATTGAGGTCTCCTTTTCACCCGAGGGTGGACTGTCGACGACGCGCTCGTGCGCGGCGGCTGTCGTGAAGCAGTCCGACGCCGCCGCAGCGTGTCAAGGTGTGCCGCCCGAGTTGGCCGCGGGCGGCTCGGGTTCCGCGGCGCGCGCCAAGACACCCGCGCCGGCGACGACTGCGACGAAGGCGGCAATCCGGACGGCACCGAGCCAGCCGTCGGGCAGCGGCTCGGAGAAGATCGTCATTCCCGCGACGATCGGGAGCGCGTTCGTCACGATGGTGGCGATTCCCGCAGCCGTCAGCGCGCGGCCGCGCTGGAAGCCCGCCTGCAGAACGAGCGTGCCGGCGGCATAGCAGACGATGAGACCGACGATGAAGGCGATCCCAACGCCGCCGCCAACCGCCGCCTTTGTCGCGACATCGCCCGCAGCGAACAGGATTCCGGTCGCGAACCCGTACGCGGGCCCGCCGCCGATGACCTTTGCGAGGAGCTTGACCGCGAGCAACGCAGCGACGAGAGAGGCGGCGAGCCACAGGCCGACGGCGAAGTACGTTCCGTGCGTGCCGCCGCCGTGGCCGCCCGCGAGCGAGATGCCGAGGAGAGCGAGTCCGGCGACCGAGACCGTGACGCCGATGCGCTCCCGCGGTTCGAGCGGAACGCCCGTGAAGCGCGAGGCCATGATCGCGAGAATCCCGATCCCGCCGGCGGCTGTGGCCTGAACGAGCGAGAGCGGTGCCAGCGCAACGGCGACGACGTAGAGGGCCCAGCCGACGATCTCCGTACCGAACCCGAGCAGCCAGCGCGGGCTTCCGAGCAGGAGCCGCACCGAGCGGACGGGCGACCGGATCGAGAGCGGCGGCATCTTCGAGGCCGCACCATGCTCGATCAGATAGCCGGCGTTCAGGGCGCAGGACGAGATGACCGTGATCAGGAGAGCAATTGCCAGTTGCATTGCCTGACCTCCTATCGGTCGAGGCCGGGAAGGTCAAGCGCCGCCCTCATCGCAGGAGACCGGCCGGCGGCACAGGCCAGGTCGGCCGTGAGCAGCTCGATTCCCAACCTGAGCCCGTCCGAACGGGAGGTCGCCGAGGCGCTGAGTCGCGGCTGGTGGCTGCTGCTCGTCTGGGGGCTCGTCTCGATCGTCGCCGGGATCGCCGTGCTCGCGTTCGACTGGACTTCGGAGAGCCTCGCGATCTTCGTCGGCGCCTGCTTCCTCGTGGCCGGCGTCTTCCGCGCGTTCGAGTTCCGCAGCGGAGGCCCGACGGTCGGACCTCCTCCGGCGCCCGCGACGTAGTCCTCGCTCCCGTTCCGGCGACGGGGCGACGGTCGCCCCGGTAGAACCATAAGGTGCTCTTCCCGACCGCGACCTTCGCGATCTTCTTCCTGGTCGTCCTGCCGCTGAGCTGGCTCCTCATGCCTCATCAGCGGGGTTGGCGGATCTTCATCGCGGCAGCGAGCTACGTCTTCTACGGCTGGTGGGACTGGCGCTTTGTCTTCCTGCTCGCCGGCTCCACGCTCGGGAACTGGCTCTTCGCCCAGGCCATTCACCGCCAGAGCAGAGCCGGTCGCAGGAAGGCGCTGCTCTGGGCCGCCATCGTCTGCAACCTCGGTGTGCTCGGCTACTTCAAGTACTACGACTTCTTCCTCAGCTCGGCCACCAACGCCATCGGGGCGGCGGGCCTCAACTTCTCGCCCACCATCGTCTCGGTCGTGCTTCCGATCGGCATTTCCTTCTTCACGTTCATGGCGCTCTCCTACGTCATCGACGTCTACCGGGGGGACTTCGAGCCCACGTCGCTGCCCATCTTCGCTGTCTACCTCTCGTTCTTCCCGCACCTGATCGCAGGCCCGATCGTGCGAGCGAGCGAGCTCGTCCCGCAGCTCGGCTCGCCACGGGATCCACGGCGGATCGACACGGGACGGGCGTTCTTCCTGATCGGAAGCGGTCTCTTCATGAAGGTGGTGATCGCGAACTTCCTGGCGACGGACCTCGTGGACGGGGTCTTCGCCGCCCCCAACCGCTACTCGTCGCTCGAGACATTCGCCGGCGTCTACGGCTACGCGGTGCAGATCTTCGCCGACTTCCTCGGGTACACCAACATCGCGATCGGGCTCGCGCTCCTGCTCGGCTTCCGGTTCCCGCAGAACTTCGACTCCCCCTATACGGCGCTCTCGATCCAGGACTTCTGGCGGCGCTGGCACATGACGCTCTCCCGCTGGTTTCGCGACTACCTGTACATCCCGCTCGGCGGCAACCGTCACGGCCGCGTCGAGACCTACCGCAACCTGCTCGTGACGATGCTCCTGGCGGGGCTCTGGCACGGTGCCGCGTGGACATTCATCGCGTGGGGAGCGATCCACGGCACCGCACTCGTCGTCGAGCATTGGCGCGCCGACCGCCGGCGCTCGCGGGGGCTTCCACCGCCCTCTCCGAGCGCCGCCCGGAACGCGATCCGCCGCATCCTCACGTTCAACCTCGTCTGCTTCGCCTGGATCTTCTTCCGCGCGGATTCGTTCGCCGACGCGGGCGAGATCATCGGCACGCTGTTCTCGGCCTGGGGCGAGCCCTCCCCCGCCGTCACCGCGCCGATCGTCCTGGCGATCGTCTTCGGAGTCGGAGTGCAGTACGTGCCGCGGCGGGCGACAGACGCGATCATGGCGTCGTTCTCCCGGATCCACCCGATCGCGCAGACCCTGTGCCTCGCTGCCACACTGATGATGATCAGCGTGCTCGGGCCGGAAGGCGTGGCCCCGTTCATCTACTTCCAGTTCTGACGTGACGGCGACGCCGGGCCAGCCGAGCGCCAACCCTCCGAGACGCGACGGGAGCGGCCGCAGGATGCTCCCCGCCGGATACGCGGTCGCGATGATCTTCGGCGCGCTCGTGCTCGCCGGGCTCCTGAACGCGCAGGGAATCCTGAAGACCGCGCAGATCCAGGACGACGGCTGGAAGCGCGATCTCGGGCTGGCCTTCGCACGGCCGCTCGCGGACGTGAGCGGCTTTCTGCGTCTCGACAGGCCTCGCTCGGAGCTCCGCTCCGCGTTCGGCCGCCCCGGCGACGCGATCGACACGGCAGCGGTCGTGTTCCCGACGGCCGCTGTGTCGGGCACCGACGGCTCGGCCAGAGGAGGCCCTGAGGCGACGGAGGAACCCGCCGCGAGCACCGTTCCCGAAGGCGATTCCGGCGCGGAGCCCGGAAGCACGACGGAGGCGGCCCCGGCGAAGGAGCGGTTCACGCCGCGAAAGCCGCTCACGGTCCTCGCGGTCGGGGACTCGCTCGCCATCGCACCCGGCTGGGCGCTCTACCACATCGGCGCCGCGCTCAAGGTGATCTCGGCGGCCGGGCGCGTCGACGGACGGCTGTCGACCGGCCTCGAGCGCCCTGACGTCTACAACTGGTTCGAGCGTCTTCCGGCAGAGGTGCGGCGGCTGAAGCCGCGCGTCGTCGTCGTCACTTTCGGCGCGAACGACGATCACAGCTACATGACGGGCGTTCCCGGGAACCGGGATCTCGGCGACTTCGGCTCGCAGCCGTGGATCCGCGAGTACCGACGCCGTGTCGCAGGGCTGATGGACGAGCTGACGGCAACCGGCACGTTCGTCGTCTGGACCGGGCTGCCGATCACGCGTGGCACCGACCAGACCCGCCGCTTCCAGCTCCTCAACCGCATCTACCGGGGCGGGGCGACCAAGCGGCCCGGAAAGGTGGCGTTCGTCGAGACGCATGAGCTCTTCCGCGCCCCGGGCGGCGGCTATTCGGACTATCTCGAGACCGGAGAGGGAGAGCTCGTGAAGATGCGCCTCGGAGACGGCGTCCACTACTCCGGCGCAGGCGGCGAGCGCGTCGCGCGGGCTGTCGTCCGTCAGCTCAAGCGCCAGTTCGATCTGACGAGCTGGAAGCGAGCGGGCTGACGGATCTCAGCGGGCTCCGTCCGTCTTCGAGCGTTGGGCTGCCTCCGAGGACTTGAGGTCTGTCTTGTACTTCTCGACCTGGCCGTGCAGACGGGAGATGAGGAGTGAGGGAGCCAGCCCGAACACGGCGGCGACGACGAGGCCCGCTCTGTTCTCCGTGAGGTCGAAGATCTGCCAGAGCGTGGGAAGCTGATCGGCCCGATCGTTCGCGCCCGTCGGAATGACGGCGACGGTCAGCGACGTGACGACGACCCCGCCGACGGCGGCGAGGCCCGAGAAGAGCGGCGTGTGGAGCAGCCGCGCCAGCGAAAGGCCGTAGTCCTCCTCGGTGATCGTGTCTGCCGCCGACGCCGAGCGGAGCTGATTGAACAGGCCGACGATCCCGCCGACGAGGTAGAAGGCCGTCCCGGCGACGACCTCGTCCCGTGTCGCATTCGACGCGACTGCAAGACCGAGCAGCCCGTACGTCGTCAGACCCGTGAGCAGCACCGCTGCGTAGAGCCGGTTCCGCCCGCGGACGAGGCCCTCGCGGCAGTCGTCCCTGAAGTCGTTGATCGAGCGCCGGATCTCGCGCAGAACGGCCCGCGCAGCCTCGTCGCTCGACGCCTTCTCGGAGGGCGGCCTCCCCGGCTGGCGTCCGACGTACCGAGCGGCGACAGGACCGAGATCCTCGGCCGCCAGCCGAAGCCGTGAGAGCAGGCCGTCAGCGTTCGGGATCGTCGACCCCTGAAGCCGGAGGTCGTCGTACAGCGCCTCTCGGATCAGCACCGTTTCGGGCACGACCTCGAGGAGCGCCTCCTCGGCCCGGTGCAGCCGGAGCCAGAGATTCGTGTAGCCGGTCGCCAGCAGCCATCTCATCCCTGCGGTCGGCGGGCGGCCGTCGTCCGCGAGGCCGAGCTCCGACGCGGCGAAGTCCCGCTGGTCGGACGCCTCCCGGCACGCAGCTGCGGGCTCGCCCGACTGGCGCCGTGCCGGGCAGTACGACGCGAGCCCTGCGTCGATCGTGGCGAGCGCCGCGGACAGATGACCGTAGGCAGAGGGGTTCGCACCGTCGGCGACCGCGTAGCGTCTGAGCGCGAAGGACAGAGCGAGCGTCACGGCGGCGCCGATGAGGGCTCCGATGGCGAACGCGCCGGCGTCTGTGATCCACCCGCTCACGTAGATCGCGACGGTCGTCGCTCCCGCAAGAGCGGGGTACATGATGGCGGCCGCTGCAATGGAGACGAAGCCGATCGTTCGCCTCCGCCGCGGCTCCTCCCGGTTCCACCAGCGCTCATGGTCTCGCGAGTCTGCTACGGGGGTGACGAGGGTCTCAGACGACGACACCGTAGGCCTCCGTGAACGCCTCGGTCGCATAGTCGATCGAGGCGTACCCGAACCCGCCGTCGCCCCAGGCAGATCCCCAGCTGTTGCGGACGATGAAACGGTCGGCCGTGTACCCCACGAAGGCGACGGCGTGGCCGCCACGGATCGTCTGGGGCTGATACGTGTCGAGCAGCCCTCGCGTCGTACGGGCGTCATCCCAGGTTGCATCCACGTCGAGCCGGGTGAGGATCGGGCCCTTCGTCGCCAGCCAGAGACGCCAGTCCGATTGGCGCAGACCGAGGTTGAAGTACATCGACACCTTGAGCTGTGCCGCCAGTGCGTAGAACGTCTTCGTCTGGCCGGCGTAGAGGCGTGCGGTGCCGAACGGCAGCGTCGAGTCCCGAACGACGCCGAACTTGCGCGCGACGTCGAGGGCCGACTTCAGCGTCGTGCCCTCCGCCTCGATGAAGGTCGTGGGCCTGTCGTTGATCGGATCGGTCTCCTTCGAGGCCATCCAGACGTAGCGAGGCGACAGGGACTGCGTCTGGACGAGCCTCCTGGCCTTGACGAAGTGCCAGCGGAGCAGCCCCTCGGCCAGTGCCCAGCCGACGCAGGAGCCCGTGGCGCCCTGGTCGCCGACCCTCCACCAGGGCTCGCGCAGATCCTTGGACGTCGGGATCGCCGGTGCCGCGGCCACGACGCTCGATCTTCTCGCGTGCTCGACCCCCCAGTCGCGTTCGGTGTCTCGCGACGGCTCGCAGTTCAGAACCCGTTTGACGCTCGTGCGCTTCCTCGGCATCAGTGTCCTCCCCGAGTCGAGAGCACGACCAGCGGGCCGCAGACACCGCTCGTGCGATCAGCTACTTGTGAGCATGGTTTAACACACGACCGGCGCGGAGACAACGCCCGTCCAGGCATACTTCCCGACGTTCGGACAATCAGGGAGCCGCCCGCTCGTCGCGACAGGCGGCATCGGGCTCGGCCCGAAGCGAAGGTGGCTCCCGACCTGCGCGGCTCGTCAACACCGCTCCAGGCTCGCGCCTGCGCGGGTTTCGCACGCGAAGGAGACTGCCCCGTGAAGGGTTGGATACCCATGCTCGCCCTCATTGCCGCGCTCGGCCTCGTCGGGCCCGCCACCGCCGAGACCACGGTCACAGCACCGATCGTCCGCCACATCGATCACGTCCGCCACGAGACGAATGGCTTCCGCCGCGAGGCCGGGCGCCACCCGATCCGCACGACGTTCGCCTACCGGCGGATCGAGGATCGCGACTACCGCCTGTGGGTCGCGTCGATCTGGGAGGGCCGCCTGAGAGAGGCGCGAAACCTGCTGCCGCGACCGGGGAGTGTCTGGGCACGCCTGGCCGAGTGCGAGTCCGGCGGCAACTGGGACTACAACGGGTCAGACATCTTCGACGGAGGACTTCAGTTCCACCCGGGCACCTGGTCGTCGTACCGGTTTCGCAGCTATCCCCGCTACGCCTGGCGGGCAACGCCGATCCAGCAGATCCGCGTAGCGAAGCGGGTTCTGGCCGCGCAGGGCTGGAACGCCTGGCCGGCCTGCAGCTCGGCTCTCGGCCTTCGCTAGCAGGACTCCGGGGTGGCACGTCGACGGTCGATGTGGCAGAGTGTAGGCCTCGGCGACAATCAGGGAGCTTTCCGCTCGTTGCGGCAGGCACCATCCTCGGGCTCGGCCCGAAGCGGTTCTCGCTCCCGCCCGCGCAGACGATTTAGGCTCGAGCCTCTGCGCTCCTGTGCGGCGTGAGAAGGCAAGGGGGTTGCCCGTGAAGGCACGAGTGCTCGTCGGCTGTCTCGTTCTCGCTCTCGGCCTCGCCGCGCCAGCGAGCGCCGGCGACGAGACCCCGTCCTCGCTCGTCCGCCAGATCGGCCAGTTCCGCTGGGAAACCAACACGGCTCGGAAGGAGGCCGGCCTGAAGCCGTTCAAGACGGATCAGGCCTACCGCCAGGTCGAGGACGTCGAGACGCTGCTCGGGATCTCTGCCTTCTGGCTCGGCCGGGCCCAGACCGCGCGCAAGCTCGATCCGCTTCCCTCGAGCGTCTGGGTGAAGCTCGCGGAGTGCGAGTCGGGTGGAGACTGGGACTACAACGGGCCCGACATCTACGACGGCGGGCTCCAGTTCCATCCGCAGACCTGGAAGGCCTACAGGCTCCCCGGATATCCCCGTTTCGCGTGGAAGGCGACGCCGATGCAGCAGATTCTCGTCGGCTACAAGCTGCTCGCCGATCAGGGCTGGGGCGCCTGGCCCGCCTGCTCCGCCAAGCTCGAGTTCCGTTAGTCAGTTCAGCTTCGCCTGGAACCCGCGAAGCTCCGCCGTGAGCGCCTGCCGCACCGCGGAGTCGACCGGTAGAGCCAGCCTGAGCCGGGCGGCGGTGATTGCGCGCGCGAGGTCTCCCCGAACGGCATACGAGCCCACGAGGTTGTTGAGCATCCTGAGCGCCGTCTCGTGAGCTCCCCAGGGGCGGACGTCGGCCGGCCGAACTTCCTCGGTCACGACTCGCCCTCGCGAGAACGGGTCGAGCAGGATCGGCGGTGCGACGCCGAAGTGCCCGACCACAAAGTGACCCGGTAGCCCGACGCCGACCAGCGGAATGCCGGCCCGCCTCGCAGCCTCGACATAGACGACCGAGAGAAGGATCGGGAGACCCGTGCGGCGCTCCAGAACCAGGTCGAGCATCGAGTTGTCCGGGTGGTCGTACTCCTCGCGATTGCCGACGAAGCCGTGCTGGCCGCCGAGCACGGCGGCGCACCGCTCAACCTGTTCCTCCGGCTGGCCGGCGGCGGCATCCGCAAGATCTCTGCCGAGCCGGTCGAGCTCGTCAAGCGCGGCACCCCGATCGACAGTACGGAACTCGGCAGCGAGCGCCAGGACGAGCTCGTCGAGGCGGGGCTCCGGAGTGGACGCGAGGGCCGTGAAATCGGACAGCTCCACCCTCCCATTCTCCCCGAGAAGCGGTGATCCGACGTGCTACCCTCCGGCCATGCCGGCCATAGGAATCTGGGGCATCGTCATCATCGCGCTCGTCGTGCTGCTCCTGTTCGGGCCAAAGAGGCTTCCGGGGATCGGCCGGTCGCTCGGCCGGGGCGCTCGGGAGTTCAAGGAGACGGTGACCGACCAGACGAAAGAGCTCAAAGAGGCGACGATCGACACGCCGAAACAGTTCAAGGAAGCGATCAATCCGCTCGCGCCCCTGCCGAAAGACGAACCTGAGGCGACTCCCGCCGTCGCACCCGATGCTGAGCGCGCAGTGACCGTCACCGTGCAGGAAGAGCCTGTCACGACTCCGGTCGAGTCACCGGTCGAGCCGAAGCCTTAACCTGAACTGACTCGTTCGAGGCCCGGCACGCTCGGCGCGACGCGGGGCGCTGTCCCCCGGTTCGCAAGCGCTCGATCGAAGAGGCCAGCGAGCTGGCGGGCGAGCACCTGGCGCTCGTATCGTGCGACCACCGTCGGGTCGGGTGCCTGCTGCAACGTTCCCGCGCGGAAGCGGACGAGCGCTTCCCTGAGGAGCTGCGCCATCCCTGACGCGTCCGCCGGGCCGCAGAGGAGCGCGTTCCCGGCCTCGAGGAGGAGGTCCCGCGCGTCGCCCTCGGGAACGGCCGCGAGGATCTCGCGGCCCGAGCCGAGATACTCGTACGTCTTCCCCGGCACGATTCCCGCTCGCATCCCGTCCGGGAGGTCGTGCATCGGGAGGAAGAGGAGGTCGGCCGACCGGATCAGCTCGATCGAGGCTGCATGCGAGAGATAACCGTGCACGCGGACGAGGTTCGGATCGAGCCCCTCCAGATCGTCAGGAGAGAGAACGCCGGCCAGGTGAAGCTCGACGGCGTCTCGCTCCTCCGGGGCGAGCATCGCGAGGGCCTCGAGGAGCACGAGGTGCGACCGTGTGAGCACGTCGACGCCCCGGGACGATCCCCCGAGTACCCGTCGCGCGAGGCCAGCTCGCCGCTGGTTCCGCCCGAGCTCCGTGTGCAGGTATCCCGTGTGGACGATTCGCAGCCGCTCGCCTCTCGGACGCGCCGGAGCCGGACCGTCGAAGTCTTCGGCATCGAACCCGTTCGTGATCGTCCAGGCCGCCGGCAGCTCGGGAAACTCCTGCCGCAGCCTGCGCGTCGCCTCCGGCGTGTTCATGACGATGACCGACGCTGACGAGAGCGCACGCCGCATCCGCCCGTGCTCGAACCGGCGATGCGCCGCGCTCGGGTAGATCGTCATCTCGTCGAGAGCCCAGGGGTCTCGGAGATCGGCGACCCACGGAATCCCGAGCGTGCCTGCGATTCGCTCGGCCGCAACAGCCGACTCGAAGGGGGACATCGAGGCGTAGACGAGGTCGATCTGCCCGGCGACGAGCCCGGATCGCACCGCCTCGTCGACCCACCAGCCGGCGAACGGGCTCTCCCGCCGCAGCCAGCGCTCCGCTCGCGCAGCGCGGCCGGTCGACGGGGGCGGCTCGGGACGCCGGACGCGATGGATCTCGACCTCCACCGGAAGCGCTTCCTCGAGGGAGGAGTCGACGGGCGTCCAACGGCTCCCCATCCGGCCGGATCCGGTCACGACGACCGGCTGGTACCCGAGCTCGGGCAAGTGGCGCGCAAACGCGAGCGACCGCTGGACGCCCGCACCGCCAACAGGCGGGAAGTGGTAGGCAAGGAAGAGGACGCGTCTCACGACACTCCGACCGGGCTCTCCGCAAAGCAACGGACGACCCGTGCCGGTGCGCCGACCGCGACCGAATGCGGCGGAACGTCTTCGAGGACGACCGCGTTCGCGCCGATGACTGCTCCACGCCCGATGCGTACGCCCGGCCCCACGACGACGTTCTCCCCGAGCCAGGCGCCGTCGCCGATCTCGACGGGGGCAACCCGATCGATCCCCTGGTCGAGCACGGCACGCGCCGGATCCTGGAAGGCGTGGCTGTGGTCGGCGATGTAGACGTTGCGGGCGATCAGCACCTTTCGGCCCAGCCGGAGCGAACGCGCGGCGGAGAGGACGCAGTCGCCGACGATGCTCGTGCCGTCGCCGATCTCGAGGGCGACGCCCCGACTTCCGTCGTCGAGGACGTGGAGCCACGACCCGGCGCCGACGAACACGTCGTCACCGACCGAGATCCTCCGCTCGCCGGCCAGACGGATCGGCGGCTGGAGGACGCTGCGCGCACCGAAGGAGGCGAACGCACCGGAAGCGAGCACCGAGAAGCTCTTGCCCCATGCGCGCTTCGTGAGCCGGTACGTCGCCAGGAATCCTCGCCCGAGCGCACCCATCAGCTGACCTCGTCAGCTCCGGCGTCCACACGCTTTCCGAGCGGGCGCTTCTGCCCGTCAATGTCGGTCGCCGGGTAGCTCGACTTGTCACCGCGGCCTCGTGCGGCAGCTCCGATCTTGAGGTGGAGATCGAACGTCGCGGGGTTCCGGAAGCCGAGCGGAGCCTTCTTGTCGGTCGGCCCGCACTTGGCGCTGCTCCAGACGTTGTGCGAGAAGACGACGCCCTCGTAGCAGTGGAACGGGCGCCGGTCACCGATGTTGCCGACGAACCGCACGTTCTGGACACCGGCCGCCGTGTCGACGTACATCGTCGAGAGCGACGAGTTGTTGCGGATCAGGAAGTTTACGATCGGAAGGCTCTGCGAGGGGCTGATGTCGATGGCATAGAAGCCTCCCGCGGTCGGCACGTCGAGGAAGTTGTTCTCGATCGTGACGTTCGTGGTCGCGCCGCCCGATCCGTACTGATGGAACGCCATGTCCATCACGGCGCAGCGCTGGAAGCGGTTGTTGCGAATGGTGATTCCATCCGAGGCCATCACGTGCAGGCATTCGGTATGACGCTCGTCAGGACGGGTGTAGTCGTGGAAGTAGGCACTCTGGATCAGGATGTTCGTGGGCTGCGTCGTGCAGTCGGCGCACGCCTTGATCTCCGTGGGAAGGCCAGCAGACGGACCGTAGTCGCCTCCGAGGACCTTGATGTCGTTGGCGCCGGTGATGAAGAAGACGTCCGCGTCGATCCCGCGAAACGTGATGTGGTGCGCCGTCGAGGACGCGTACCAGTCCGGCATGGCCATGCTCCGGAACTCGATGTACGCAGCGTTCACCCGAAGCTCTTCCTTCAGGATCACCTTCGCGCCCGCGGCCGGCCGGAAGACGACGTTCGGGCCAGCAGTCCTCTCCGAATCAGTGTCGATCTCCTGGCCGGGATAGGTGCCGCCGGCGACCTCGACGATCTCGCCCGGCTTCGCGACCAGATAGCCGACGTTGAAGGATGCGCACGGTGCCTTCTTCGTGCATAGGGCCGCGTCGTCGCCGTCCGGGGCGATGAAGACCGACGCGGGCTTGGTCGTCTGCTGGCGCGGCGACGCCTGGGGCTGCGCGGTCTTCGCGTCCGAGTCGCCTCCGGTGAACGCGAGCCCGGCGGCGCCCGCCGCTACGAGTGCGACGAACGCACCGAGTCCAATGAGTCGCAACGAGATCATCCCTTCATACTGAGGCCGAGCAAAGACCATGTTTCAGGCCTCGCACCCGTTCCTGTTTTTCGACTATTTCCGGATTCCGTACGGGCACGCTGACGACGCGCCGGTGCCGTTCGACGGGCTGGCCGCATTGCGTCCCACGCGTGACGCGCCCGACGCGATCTACTGGCCGGCCGACCCTAGCGAGTGCGACCCGCTCGCCATCTCCAGGATCCGCGGCATTCCGCTGGTCGCGCGACTGATCCCGGACACCGCGGCTCGAAGCCGCCTCGAGCCGCTCGGCCGGGGCTGGCGGCCCGAGACGCCCATCGAGAACGATCGCGGCGAGCACATTGCCTCGATCTGGAGGAGCGACACGAGCGAGACGTTCATTCCGTTCGACCCCGGGGAGGCGATCGAGTCGCTCCTGAGCGAGCGCTACAAGACCGTGGGCACCGCCTCCGGGGCGCGCGGCGCGCTGAAGAGTGCGGCGCTTTCCACGTATTACGCAGTCAGGCCCGCGCTGCCACGATCCGCGCAGATCGGCCTCCGTCGCGCTTTCAGCCACGTCCAGGGCCGCACTCGCTTCCCGGCGTGGCCCGTCGAGACCGGGCTGCACGATCTCTACGACCTCCTCTTCCGGCTCGCGCCCTGGCCGAACGGCAAGCGCTGGGCGATCGTCCTCACGCACGACGTGGAAACGGACGTCGGTTACGAGAACATCAGCCTGCTTCGCGCGATCGAGGAGCAGAACGGCTTCAGCTCGTCGTGGAACTTCGTCCCGAAGCGCTACGCGGTCGACGACGATGTCGTCGCGGAGCTCACCGGTTCGGGGTTCGAGGTCGGCGTCCACGGGCTCTACCACGACGGCCGTGACCTCGAATCGCGCAGGACGCTGACCGAGCGGCTCCCCGAGATCCAGGAATGGGGTCGGCGCTGGCAGGCGCGCGGCTTCAGATCCCCGGCAACCCACCGCGACTGGGAGCTGATGCCGCTGCTGCCGTTCGACTACGACTCGTCCTACCCCGACACCGACCCCTACGAGCCGACGCCCGGCGGGTGCCTGAGCTGGCTCCCGTTCTTCAACGGAGAGCTCGTCGAGCTTCCGATCACGCTGCCGCAGGATCACACGCTGTTCGTGATCCTCAGGCACGAGGACGAGGACGCGTGGGTCGAGAAGACCGCCGCGATCCGCGAAGCAGGTGGGATGGCGCTTCTGATCACCCACCCTGATTACATGCTGGACCCGAAGCTGCTCGGCGTCTACGGACGCTTCCTGCGCCGGTTCGCGGACGACCCGACAGCGTGGCGCGCGCTCCCGAAGGACGTCAGCGCGTGGTGGCGCCGGCGCGCGGCGTCGTGGGTCGAGCGAAGCGACAACGGGTGGCTGGTCGTTGGACCGGCCGCGGCCGAGGCCGTCGTTCAGCTCACCGTGGTGAGTGACCATTCCTGATCCAGCTCGGGCGGACGGCTGACCGAGCCAAGCTCCGCGATGACGGTCTCTGCGGCACGTACGTGCTGACCGACGCTCACCGCGATTTCGAGGTCAGGCCGGACCGGCAATACGAGATCGACCTGCGAGCCGAGGCGGATCGCCCCCGTCCGCTCGCCGAGCTCGACCTCCTGGCCCGGGTCGACGTAGGACACGATCTGGCGAACGAGCCGCGAGGCGATCTGAACGACGGCAATCTGGAGATCCTCGCGCTCGATCACTGTCGTCGCCCGCTCGTTCTCGAAGACCATCTCCGGCCGCTTCAGCGACCCGAACCGGCCTGCGAAGTGCTTCCGAGCCGAGACTGTCCCGGCAATCGGCGCACGGTTGACATGCACATCGAGGAAGTTCATCGCGATCCCGACCACGACGGCCTCCTCTGACCGCAGAGGCGTGCGGGTCAGCTCGCTCAGCGAGTAGTCCCGCCCGTGCTTCGTCGACACGGGAAGCACCCCGCTCTCGAAGCGCCGGACGTAGATCACCTCGCCGTCTGCAGGGCTGACGATCGTGTCGCGGCGGTCGGGTGGGTTTCGCTCCGGGTCGCGATAGAAGCGGTAGGCGAGAATCGCCACGTCGGCGGAGATCGTCAGCACCGCGACAAGAAGCGCGCGGACAGGGCCGTCGAGGTCGACCGCGCGATCGAGCAGGCCGACGGTGAGGCCTGCGAGAACGCCGAGAGCGAGGGTTGTCGTCGCAACCCGGCGGACGCCAAGCTCCCATTTCAACGCGAGCAGCGACGCCAACACGATCGCGACGCCGATACCGATCAGCGTAGAGATCATCCTCAGAACCCCCTCTTGACAGCCAGATATGGAATCAACGCAAGTTCGACGAGGCCGGGCATCGGGTCATGCCGGCTGAAGACGGCCTCCGTGTCGAAATCGCGGAGCGAGCGCATGTACCCGCGCCAATCGAGCCTGCCGTGGACGGCCTCGACCGCGGCCGTCGGTAGATCGGTGACCAGCCTGATCCAGGCAGTGCCCACCCGACCTCGCGAGGGGCGCACGTCGCGGCCGGTCTGATCGCAGAACTGCAGGTACGGGAAGTCGACGCCGGCCGCG
>JBBQXH010000010.1:0-16441 GCA_038209835.1 Gaiellales bacterium
TCGGCGACGGAATCTCTGACCGGTGCGGCGCCGAGGCCTCCGATCTCGTGTTTGCGCGTCGAGGGCTCGCCACCTACCTTGCCGGGCGCGGCCGCCCGTTCGAGGCCTTCGACGACTTCTTCCAGATCACCGAGCGGCTTCGCACAACCCCTTGACGATCGGTTGCCGGGGACGCGCGACGAGCTCGCGCGGTACGGTTTTCGCTCGATGACGATTCGTCCTGCTAGCGAGGCAGATGCGACAACCCTTCGCGAGCTCCGGGAGGCGTTCGAGCTCGAGGTTCCCGCGCCGCCCCACCAGCACCCATCCTGGGACGAGGTGTGGGACGAGATGCTCGAGTGTCTGCGCGACGGGATCGCGCTCGTAGCCGAGCAGGACGGACGGGTGAACGGCTACGCCCTCGGCAAGCTCGAGTCGCCGAGGGTCGGCTACCTGAGCGATCTGTATGTCCGCCCCGAGGTCCGCCGCAACGGGGTGGCCAAGGCGCTCATGCGAGGTGTGGCCGCGTGGGTACACGAGCAGGGGGCGGACGTGGTCGCGCTCCACGTGACGACGAGCAACACCAACGCCCGGCTGATCTACGACCGCCTTGGTTTCATCGAGGAGTCGCTCTTCCTCTACAGCCCGCTCGCCACCCTCGAGGAACGCCTCGCGGAGCGCCGACAGGCATCGTCATTCGGGTCGATCCACGTCCAGACGGACGACGCCGAGGCGGTCGTTCGAGCGGTCGGGATCTACGTCCCGCGGCTTCCGGGAGGATCCGCGGGCAGCGTGGTGATGCCGCCGCAGAATGGCTGGACTGCCGTCTACGACGAGCTCGGCGATCGAGAGCCCGAGATGCTGCGGCGACTCGGGATCGACATCTCGAACCGGACCGGGGCGGTGGTACTCATCGTCGGGCTGGAGGAGGAGGCCGTCGTCCGCTACATCCTGCTCGAATCCGGACGGGTCGTCGACGAGTACGCCTCGGTACCCGAGTTCCATGGACCGCTGCCACCGGGCGACGTTGTCGGCTTGGCCGCGAACCCAACGGTCGTCGCTCGGCTGACGGGCGCCGACCCCGGACGGGTACGGGAGGTCGCACGGACCGCGGCCGTCCCGAATGAGCTCCCGCCACCGCGCGAGCTGCTCGCCAGGATCGCGGCTCTCCTCGGAGTCGAGGGAGCGACCCACGGCTACGCGCACGCGCTGCAGGCACCCGGGGCGCGGGCGATCGGGCGCTAGCCGCAGAGGCTTGATGTGGAATGACCGCACGTCTGGATGGGGGCCTGCACACGGCGGATCGCGGCCGAACATCAAGTCTCTAGTCTCAGAACCCGGCGGCGTACCCGTCCTTCCGGGGGTCAGAGCCTGCAACGAGCGCGTCTCCTTCCACAAGGATCACCTGCCCGCCTCCGAATCTCGAGACATCGTCGTCGCAGAGCGTCGCGATCCCGGCCCGCTCGAGCTCGTCGGCCCGCGGCCAGAGACCTTCTTCGAGCCGGACGACGTCGCCGTCGACGCAGAACCTCGGCTGTTCGAGAGCCGCCTGCGGGTCGAGCCCGTCGTCGACCAGCGACGCCACGAGCTGGGTCTGCGCCTGCGCCTGGATGAAGCCTCCCATCACCCCGAACGGGCCGAGCAGCTCGCCGTTCGAGACGAGCATCCCGGGAATGATCGTGTGGTACGGCCGCTTCCCCGGCTCGACCCGGCCGCCGACCGAGAAGCACGCCCCGCGGTTCTGAAGGACGACACCGGTGCCGGGCGCGACCACACCCGATCCGAACCCCATGTAGAGGCTCTGAATGAACGAGACGGCCATCCGTTCGTCGTCGACGGCACAGAGATAGACGGTTCCTCCGGTCGGTTCAGCGACGCTCCGCGGGATCGCTCGACGCCGCTCGGCCAGATGGGGGGGATCGAGGAGCCACCGGACGTCGGCTCCGTCACGGACGTTCGCGAGGGCATCCTCGAGCGCGAGCCTCACCGACGAGATCTGGTTCGCAAGCGTCGGCTGGAGCCCCTCGAGGATCCCAAGCGCCTCGAGCGTGCAGATCCCCTGCGTGGGCGGCGGCAGCTCGACGATCTCTCGGCCGCGGTATCCGCCCCGGAGTGGTTCGACCCAGCCGGGCTCGAAAGCAGCCAGGTCGGTCTGGGCGAGCCAGCTCGCGGAGACGATCGCGTTCCCGACGCGCCCGCCGTAGAACGCGTCGGGCCCACCGTTTGCGATCTCGCGTAGCGTCGCGCCGAGCTCGGGGAATCGGACGCGATCGCCGACGCGCGGGATCGGGCCGAGCTCGGGCGGCGGATCGGAGGCCGCCCAGGCGGCGGCCGTGATGGGTGCGACGGCAAAGCCCCCCTCGGCGGCGTCGATCGCGTCTGCGAGGCACACGTCAAGCCCGAGCCGGCCGAATCGCTCCGCGAGCGCCGCCCAGCCGCGGACCGCGCCGGGGACCGTGATCGACCTGGGCCCCCGTTCCTCGACCGGCTCGACGGCGCCTGGGGAGGCCGGCGCCGGGCCGGCAGAGTCGAGAGCATGCACGGTCCCGTCCCTCCAGACGAGGACGAAGCAGTCTCCGCCGATTCCTGTCGACATCGGTTCCGTGACGCAGAGAACGGCGGCGGCCGAGAGTGCTGCGTCGGCGGCGTTCCCGCCGCGCTCCAGCATCCGCAGGCCGGCGCGCGTTGCGAGAGGTTGGCTCGTCGCGACCATGCCGTGGAGCGCGACCGCGGGCGGCCGCCCGTGAGCGAAGCGAAACGGCATCGGCGGCCATCCTACGCGCCGCCGGCGGCGGCTACCATCGTGGGACCCGACGGAGGAGACGATGTGCTGACGCTCTACGACGCCGCCCGCTGCCCCTACTGCGCCCGCGTTCGTATTGCGCTGGCAGAGAAGGGCATCGGCTACGAGACTGTCGAGGTCGATCTCGACCACCGACCGGCGTGGATGATCGAGCTCAACCCGCCGGGCGGCCGGGTGCCCGTCCTCGACGAGGGGGGATTCATTCTCCCCGAGTCGGTCGTCATCATGGAGTACCTCGAGGAGTGCTATCCGGAGCCTGCGCTCCTGCCGGCGGATCCCGCCGATCGGGCCGTATCGCGGTTGCTCGTTGAGCGCTTCGACCGCCTCGGCGATCCGTATTACGACCTCTACTTCGCGAGGCAGGCCGGGACCGCCGAGCGGGTAGAGTCTGCGCTCGCCACGCTCGACGCCCGTCTGGAGGCGTTCCCGTTCCTTGGAGGCGGCACATACGGGCTGGCAGACATCGCGTACATCCCCTGGGTGCTACGGGCGGAGACGCGTCTGGGCCTCGACCTTTCGCGGTTCGAGGCGCTCTGCGGATGGCGCGACCGTCTTTCCGAGCGACCTGCGATCGCCGCAGAGCGAGAGGTCGTCGCGAGCCTGTAAGGAGCGCAAAGAGCGAAGCGACGCGCAGCGGACGGCGGTAGCCGGCCGTGTTTCAGGGTCTGCGAAGCCTCGCGCCTGTGTCGAGCCCTGGCGGGCTCGATAGGCCTACGCGGTCGGCTTCGCCGCCCGCTGCGCGGCGCTTCGCGCCTTGCGGTCGCTCCTTGCGACTTGCAGGAACCGCGCGGAAATCTCGCGGCCGACGTCGTTCCAGTCGTCGATGTGTCGATCGATCCCGGCGCGCATCTCCTCGAGAACCGCGTCGCTCGGATCGCCCCGTCCGAGCACCGCGTCGATCCAGAGGTTCAGCATCTCGCGGGTGACTTCGCAATGGAACTGGAGCCCCCAGGCTCGCTCGCCGAGGCGAAACGCCTGGAGACACGCCGGGCTGGCCGCGAGCGGAACGGCTCCACCCGGGAGATCGAAGCAGTAGAAGTGCCACTGGAACGCGGTCATCACGGCCGGCAAACCACCGAACACGGGGTCGTCGTCGGAGTCGGGGAGGAGTTCGAGGTCGTACCAGCCGATCTCGGGCTCGGCCGCCTCTCGGATGGAGGCATCGGCAGCTTTCGCGATCAGCTGGCCGCCGAGGCAGATGCCGAGAAGCGGAACCCCCCGGTCGAGGAATCGCTGTATGAGGAGGTTCTCCTCCTGCAACCAGGGATGCGACTGCTCTTCGTGCGTGTTCATCACGCCGCCGAACGCGAAGACCGCGTCGTACTCGTCGAGCGGCCGGGATGGGGGCGTCCCCGAGGCGAGGCTCCACTCCTCGATCGTGTCGCCACGCTCGTCTGCGCTGTCGACGAAGACGCCGCTACACGGGCCCTGCTCATGGATGAGGGCGAGAATCTGCACGTCGCTCGAGTCTACTAACGCGTTCCGGAGCTTCCGTATGCCGCGCGCCTGAGCTCCTCCTGCAGGGCTCGGGCCGCCGGTCCGGTTTGTCCGTCGCCGACCGCGTGCCCGTCGAGCTCGACCGCCGGCATGATCTCGCGCACCGACGACGACGTGAAGGCCTCTTCGGCGGCAGCGAGACGCTCGAGGGGGAACCACCCTTCTTCGACGTCGTAGCCGAGATCCCGCGCCGATCTCGAGACCTGGGAGCGGGTCACCCCGGCGAGAATCCCGAGGTCCAGCGCAGGCGTCAGGAGCGTCGATTGTTCACGCCACCACACATTCGTCGCCGGACCCTCGAGAACGGTGCCGTCCGAGGAGAGGAAGACCGCGTCGTCGGCGCCGCGGCGCCTCGCCTCGGCCTCCGCGGCCATGTTGACTGCGTAGCTCGTCGACTTGACCCCGCCCAGGAGCCAGGGCGACGCAGCGCGGAGTGCCGCATCGATCCCGAGCTGCAGCGAGATCAGGCGCAGGCCGCGTGCCCGCAGCTCGTCGTATCCGGTGGGGAGGGGATTCACCATGGCGAGCGCGGTGGCACGGTCGGTGCCCTCCCGGCCGCCCGTCCAGTAGAAGCGCAGGACGCACTCAGGCTCATCCGCGGCATCAAGGGCTATCCGGGCCAGATCCTCGAGCTCGTCGCGTCCGACTGGCGGCAAGCCGATCCGCTCGGCCGAGCCGGCGAGGCGGTCGAGATGCTCCTCGAGCCCGAAGGGCCGGCCGGCGTAGACGCGGAGCGTCTCGAAGGCGGCCCGGCCACGCTGAAGCGCCTGGTCGTCGGCGTAGAGGATCGGCTCGCCGGGTTCGACGAGACCGCGCTCCCGGACAGCGAGAGCAAGGAGGGTCACGCTCGCACTGCCTCCGGCAGCGGCGCTCCGATTGCAGCGAGGAGGGGCCGCGCCTTGACGAGTGACTCTTCGATCTCAGCGTGCGGATCCGAGTCCCACACGATGCCACCGCCGACCCAGAGGTGGATCCGGCCCTCGGAGATCGCGAACGTCCGGATCGTGAGGCCGAGCTCGAAGTCGCCGTTCGGGCGAATCACGCCGAGTGCTCCCATCGACGCACCCCGGCCGACCGGCTCGATCGCGGCGATGTGGTCGATGGCGGCAATCTTCGGTGCGCCTGTGACGGATCCACCCGGAAACATGGCTCCGAGGATCTCAGCCAGGCCGACACCGGGCCGCAGACGGCCCTCGACCGTCGAGACGAGATGTGAGACGCCGGCAAGAGAATGTTCTTCCATGAGCTCGGGCCAGCGCACCGAGCCCGGCTCGCAGACGCGGGAGAGATCGTTGCGCTCGAGGTCGACGATCATCACGTGCTCGGCTGCGTCCTTCGGTGACCCACGCAGATCGTCCGCAGACCCGAGGGGCCGCGTTCCCTTGATTGGCCTCGTCCATATCCGGTCTCCCGAGCGCGCGAGGAAGAGCTCTGGCGAGGCCGATGCGATCGTCCACCCGATGCCGCTGAGCGGGCGGGGGAACAAGGGCCGGAGCCCGGCGAGCGCGCCTGCCAGAGCCTGCGGATCGCCGGCGTAGGGGGCCGAGAGGTGTTGCACCAGATTGACCTGGTACACGTCGCCGAGCGCGATTGCGGCTTTCACACGGTCGATCGCGGCCTCGTATCGCTCCTCTGTCCACGAGTTACGCCAGCGGCCGACGCCGAAATCTCCGGTGGCACGGGCGCTCTCATCGGCGCGCCGGATGCGGCAGGCGGCTAGCGGGAGGCTGCACGGCTCGGGCGGGGAGGGGGTGGCCGTCCTGCGCAACGTGGTCGACAATCCGTAGCCGAGATAGAGCTCTGCGCACAGGCCCTCGGCATCTCCATCGAGGAAGCCGTGCGACTTCAGATACGCCTCGATTCGTTCGAATGCCTCGTCGCCGTTCCAGACCTCGAGCACGCTCGAAAGTCTACGTTCCGATTCATGCGATCCCGCGCCTCTACAATCGCGCCAGTGGACGGACGGCCGATAGGAATCTTCGACTCGGGCGCCGGGGGCCTCACCGTTCTCCACGAGTGCCTGGTGACGATGCCGCACGAGGACTTCGTCTACCTCGGGGACAGCGCCCGCTGCCCGTACGGGCCACGGCCCGCCGGCGAGATCTCGCGCTTTGCCTTCGAGATCGCCTCGTACCTTCAGGCCACGGGCGTGAAGTTGATCCTCGCCGCCTGCAACTCGGCAACCGCCGCGGCTTTACCGGTTCTCCAGGAGCGATTGGCTGTCCCCGTCGTCGGCGTACTGGCGCCAGAAGCGCGCGCCGCAGTTCAGGTGACGCGGAACCGACGGATCGGGGTGCTTGCGACGGAGGCGACGGTCGGCAGCCGGCGCTACACGAAGGCCGTCACGGGTCTCGATGCAGGTGCCCAGGTCGTCGAGGTCGCCTGTGCGGGCCTCGTGCCGCTGATCGAAGCGGGCTCGGCGCACGACGGGCGGCTCGAAGCTCTCATTCGCGAGTACGCCGCGCCGTTGAAGGCCGCCGAGGTTGACACCGTGATCCTCGGCTGCACGCACTATCCCCTGGTGCGACCCGTGTTCGAGCGGACGTTCGGCCGCGGCGTCACGCTCGTCTTTTCGGCTGAAGAGACGGCGCGAGAGGTCGCGGAGACACTCTCGAGGCGGTCGGTCGAGAACGACCCAAGCCGCCGGGGCTCGTGCAGGTTCCTGACGACGGGCTCGCCCGACGAGTTCCGCGCACTCGGCGAGCGCTTTCTCCAGCTTCCGATCGAGGACGTCGAGGTGGTCGCGGTGACCGAGCTCGAACGAGCAGCCGCATGAACGGCGTCGTGCGGGGGGCCACCCCTTGCCTCCTCCCGGTTTCAGCGTATCCGGCATCTCCGCGCGGATGTGATACCGATCGTGACGGGATGCGCCCGGCCTCGTGCCGAGTTGCGCTTGGATCCTCCCTCGTCTCAGAGCGCTAATGCGGGAGGGCCGCGCGCCGGACGAGCTTCGTCCCCTCGAGATAGTCACCGGTTTCGTTGAGCAAGCAGACGGCTCGGCGTTGATCTCGTTCGGGCGCACGCGTGTCCTGTGCACGGCGTCGATCGAGGACGGCGTGCCGCGCTGGCTCTCAGGCCGGGGCCGTGGCTGGCTGACTGCCGAGTACGGGATGCTCCCCGCCTCCACCGGCGCGAGAACGCAGCGAGAGGCGAGCGCCGGGAAGCAGAAAGGACGGACGGTCGAGATTCAGCGCCTGATCGGACGCTCGATCCGTGCCGCCTATGACATGGAGACGCTCGGCGAACGTACCGTCTGGCTCGATTGCGATGTGATCCAGGCAGACGGCGGCACTCGCACGGCTGCCATCTCCGGGGTCTGGGTCGCACTGGCGCTCGCGGCTAGGAAGGTCGGTCTCCCGGCTCCGAGCGATGCCGTGGTCGCGGTCTCGGTCGGGATCGTCGATGGCCAAGCGCTGCTCGACCTGGACTACGTGGAGGACGCAGGCGCCGAGGTCGACATGAACGTCGTGATGACGGGCACCGGGCGCCTGATCGAGATCCAGGCGACGGCCGAGAAGACGCCGTTCACTCGAGTTGGCCTCGACGAGCTCGTCGACCTGGCCGCAGCAGGTATCGCGACAATCGCCGTGGAGCAGCAGCAGGCGCTCGACCGCGCCTGACGGCACAATTGTCGGGCTCTGTGGGTGTGAAAGCCGTTCTCGTCTCCGGAAATCCGGGAAAGCTCCGAGAGCTGAGGCGGCTCCTGCCGTCCTGGGAGATCGCGGCGCTCGACACCCACGGCATCGGCGACGAGACCGGAGCGACGTTCGAGGAGAATGCGCGCGCCAAGGCACTGTGGGGACGGCCGCGCGCGGAGACATCCGACTGGGTCGTCGGCGAGGACTCGGGGCTCGAGTGCGACGCCCTTGGTGGTTCACCGGGGATCCGCTCTGCCCGGTTCGCAGGCCTCGGTGCGGCTGACGAGGAGAACGTCGAAAAGCTCCTCGCCGATCTCGCCGGGTTTCCCCCAGCCGAGCGCACCGCCAGGTATCGCTGCGCCATTGTCGCGATCGATCCCGACGCCAATGAGTACGTCGGGCACGGATGTCTCGAGGGGATGATCGCCGAATGGCCCAGCGGCACGGGGGGCTTCGGGTACGACCCGATCTTCATCCCGGTTGGAGAACGGGAGACTGTCGGCGAGCTCCCCGAGGGCTGGAAGGATCGGTTCAGCCATCGGGCGAATGCGGCGCGCGCGCTCCTCGCCACCGTTGGTCGCGAGCCTTCCCCCTAACGCGGTCGCGAGCCCCCGGAGGTGTGGTAGCGTGCGGGCCATGAAGCCGGCTCAGGCGCTCGCCGATCTGACGGAGATATCTGCCCAGATCGAAGCGGCCGTGATCCTCGACTCCTCAGGTGCGGTGCTCGCGTCGAGCATGGCCGAAATGCCGAGATCGGAGTCGCTCGCTCGGGCAGCCCGCCAGCTCTTCACGGCGGCTGAGGAGACGATGGGCGGGCCGGGAGGGCGCGAGAAGCTCGTGCAGCTCCAAGCCGCGTTGCCGGACGGCTGTGTCTTCGTCGTGCGGGACGAGGATCGCGTCGTTGCTGCGGTCACGACTCCGGATCCGACGGTCGGGCTCGTGTTCTACGACCTCAAGACCTGCCTGCGCCACGTCGCGGGCGAGGAGCTCGCCCCGAAGCCGAAGGCCCGCGACAGATCGAAGAAGGCCGAGGCGGCCGCGGCCGCGGAGGAGACTGAAAGTGGCGAGGGGTAGGCTCCTCACGGGGGCCGTGATCGGTGCCGCAGCTGTCGCTGGCGCCCTCATGTGGCGGCGTCGATCGCGGAAGCACGACCACGTCGATCTGTACTTCGCCGACGGCTCCATGGTGTCGTTCGAGCATGGCTCGATGGATGCGGAGCGGCTCCTGCCGCTCGCACACGACGTCGTCGCTGCCGCTCGTTTCGCTGTTTAAGTCGACGTGGACGACGCGGAACTCGCGCGGCTGATCCGCGCGCACGCCTACCTCGAGGGCGACTTTCTGCTCCGCTCGGGCCGCCGCTCCCGGTACTACCTCGACAAGTACCGTTTCGAAACCCGTCCGGAGCTCCTCGCGCCGCTCGGTGAGCGAATCGCGGCCACTGTCCGGGCCGAGGAGCCGTCGGCCGTCCGACTCGCCGGGCCTGAGCTGGGCGCGGTTGCGCTGGCCGCTGCGGCTTCGCTCGCGTCGGGTCTCCCGTTCCTGATCGTCCGCAAGGCGAGCAAGGGCTACGGGACGGATCGCCTGCTCGAGGGCGTCGCCGAGTCGGGCGAGCTCGTCTGCCTCGTCGAAGACGTCGTCACCTCGGGGGGTGCGGCTGCAGCCGCGGTCGAGGCGCTTCGTGCGGGAGGGCTCGAATGCCGTACGGCGGTCTGCGTCGTCGACCGCGAGGAAGGCGGCGCGGATGCCCTCGCGTCGCTCGGGGTGCGCCTCGTGCCCCTCTTCCTCGCACGTCAGCTGATCGATGCCTGAGTGGTGCCGCAAACCCGCATCGTTGAGAGCAACCGACCCTCCTGCTAGGCTCCCGCGTTCAGAAGAGGCTTTTTTGGGTAGCGTCGATCTTGAGGGGAGTGGGCGAACGTGACGAAGGCGGAGTTCATCGATCAGGTGGCAGACAAGAGCGGGCTCTCGAAGCGAGCCGCCGCTGACGCGGTGGACGCGGTGCTCGGGACGATCGAGGAGGCGCTCAAGAAGGGCGACGCGGTGACCTTCACGGGTTTCGGCAAGTTCTCGACCGTTCATCGGGCCGCGCGCACCGGCGTCAATCCTCGGAACCCGACCGAGAAGGTGCAGATTCCGGCGGCCACCGTGCCGAAGTTCACGGCCGGGAGCGCGCTGAAGGCTTCTGTCCGCGGGAACTAGGCGCATCCAGCGTCGATCGAGTCTCGTCGGGGGCCGCGTCATGCGGCCCCCGACTTCTTCTCGGCAAGCGAACGTCTGTTCGTCTAGAGTGACTGTCGATGCTCGTTCGGGTCGACGCCGCCGACCGGCTCGTCCAGGCTGTTCATCGGCGCGGTGCCGTCCGGGTCGATGAGGCCGCGCGGATCCTCCTCGCCCTCGTCCGCCCGCCGTCGCCCGTTGCCCTGGCGCTCGTGGAGGATGTGGTCGCTCGCGACGCGAGGCTCGTCCGTTCCGAGGACGCCGTCAGGCTGGCCGAGGCACCGGGTGCCATGGTTCCGCTCGAGCGAGCGCGCTTCGCTGTGGTCGACGTCGAGACGACGGGCTTCGTCCCGGGCGTCGCCCGGATCTCGGAGCTGGCGGGCGTCGTCGTCGAAAACGGCGCCGTCGCGAAGGAACTCGAGCTCACGCTGGCCGGAGGGCGATCTGCGCTGCTCGCCGTTCGTCGCCTGCTGGCGTGCGCGCGGGGAGGCACTCTCGTCGGGCATAACGTGCGGTTCGACATCGGATTTCTCGACCACGAGCTTGCGCTCGGGGGCGGGGATCGCATCGCCTCCCCCGTCGTGGACACAATGGTTCTCGCCCGCCGGCTGCTGCGTGGACGCACAGGGCGTGTGAGCCTCGCCGCGCTGGCCGAGTTCTACGGCACCTCGAGCGTGCCGTGTCACCACGCGTTGCCGGATGCGCGGGCGACCGCGGAGATCCTCACTCGTCTGATCGACGCCGCAGTCGACCGCGGCGCACGGACTGTCGGAGACCTCTGCGCGCTGGCACGAACGCGGGTATCTCCGGTCGATCATCTAGCCTAGATGGTCATGTCCAGCGAGCTGAGAGACGCGTCTTCGGTGCTCGCCGGCTCATTCGCCGACCGTCTCGCCGAGGTCGTCGAGCGGAAGGGGAGCCAGCTCGTCGTCGGCCTCGATCCCAGGCCCGAGCTCCTCCCGGTCGAGCTGAGAGGTGCCACGCATACCGGGCGTCTCGCGGCGGCCGAGGCATGCGAGCGCTTCTGCCGCGGGATCGTCGACGCCGTCGCCCAGTACGTCGTCGGTGTCAAGCCGCAGCTCGCCTTCTTCGAGGCGCTCGGGGCGGACGGGATCCGCGCGTTCGAGGGGGTATGCGACTACGCGCGCGCCGCCGGGTTGATCGTGATCGCAGACGCCAAGCGGGGTGACATCGGCTCGACCGCGCGGGCGTATGCGGCGGCGTACGTCGAGACGCGTGACGGTCGGCCGCCGGTCGCGGACGCGCTGACGGTGAGCCCCTATCTCGGCAGGGACTCGCTCGAGCCGATGCTCGCGGCCTGCCGCCGTTCGGGGGCCGGACTCTTTTGCCTCGTCAAGACGTCGAACTCCGGCAGCGCCGATATCCAGGATCTGCTGCTCTCGGACGGCCGGCCCGTCTGGCACCACGTGGCCGAGCTCGTCGACGACTGGGGCGGCGACCTCGTCGGCGAGCGCGGGCTCTCGAGCGTGGGCGCCGTCGTCGGCGCGACCTTTCCGCGCGCAATAGCGGAAGCGAGGCGTCTGCTGCCGCGTTCGATCCTCCTGCTCCCCGGCATCGGCGCGCAGGGCGCGCGGCCGAGCGACGTCTCGCGCGCGTTCACGAGCGGCCCCGCGAGCGCGCTCGTCCCGGTCTCGCGCGCCATCATCTACGCATTCAGGTCGGATACGGACGACTGGCGCAGCTCGGCGGGTCAGGCGGCGGCGCACCTTCGACGCGAGGTCTGGGCCGCTTCCGGCTGGTGAGAGCATGGACCGTGGCCGCATCTGGTTGACCCGGATCGTTGCTCCGATCGTCTTCCTGCTCGCGGTCGTCGTGCTCGTCGTTCTCGTCCAGCGCGCGCTCGACACGAGCTCCTCCGCGTCCACCTCAGCCGGTGCCACCGGAGCGGCCGTCGACGTGACCACTGATCTCGGTGAGACAGACGCGACACCGGGAAAGAAGAAGTTCTACAGAGTGAAGACGGGTGACACGCTGGAAGCGATCGCGGCGAAGTTCGAGACGTCGGTGCAGGTGCTGCTGAACCTCAATCCCGATGTCGATCCGCTCGCCCTCGAGCCCGGTCAGCGCCTCCGTGTTTCGTAGTGCCCCGTTCCGGAAGTGCGGCGCGCCCTGGCGGCTGCAAGCTGCGCCGTTCTGCGTCCTCGGTCGCGCCCATATGACAAGCCATATGCGCGCTCCCTGCGTCCTTGCTTGGCTTGCTTTTCGCTCGCCAGGATCATCACCGAACTTCCGGAACGGAGCACTAGAGTCCGACGCCCGCGGTCTCGAAGAACCAGAGCGAGCTCGTGTACCAGAGCGCGATGAGAATCCCGAACACGAGACCGCCGGCGACGGGCAGGGCCCAGCCGGGCAAGCCGTTCATCCGGACGATCGTGACCTTCGCGGCGATCGCACCGTAGAAGAAGCAGCCGAGGAGCGAGTGTGCGAGCGCTCGCGTCGAGTACTCCTGGAACCCGAGCAGGAAGATGCAGTGGTAGGCGATCGGCAGGGTCAGCAGGAAGGCAGTGCGACCTGACCAACGGTGGGCCCGACCGATCCACGCCGGCCTCGTCCAGGGGAGCCTCTGGAAGATCCAGGCGGCGCTGAATACCTGGAACAGCGCCAAGACGACGACGGCGCAGGCGAGCCAGACCTTCATGTGGATCGGATCGCTGAAGAAGAGGTCGAAGTAACGCGGCTTCACGTCGCCTTCGGAGAGGCGGTGGACATTCGCCGCCGTCGCGAAGAGGAGCGTGATCCACGCGAAGATGAGAAACGGGACGAGAAGCAGGACGGTCGAGCGTCCAGGGCGTTCGCTCTCGGGTGCGAGCAAGCTCGTCACGAATGCCTCCAACCTTGCGTATGAAGGAGTCTACGACGTCGAGATCGGCTGCGCGAGGCGAGTTCGAAGCCTGCCGTAGGATGGCCTACGATGAGGCTCGCCGCACACGACGCGGGCCGTGCCTCGCTGCGGCGAGCGGCCCGAACCGCCATCGTGATGCCCGGCCTCTTCGCCATTTGCACGGTCGCCTTCGGCAATCTCCAGCTCTCGCTCTTTGCCTCGTTCGGTTCCTTCGCGATGCTGGCATTCGCCGATTTCGGCGGCCCGCCCAGGAAGCGCGCCGGAGCCTACGTGCTCCTCACCGCCGGTGGGGCCGTTCTCATCTGTATCGCCACGCCGCTCAGCGGTAACGCCCAGACGGCAACCGCCGGCATGGCCGTCGTCGGATTCGCGGCGACGTTCGGCGGTGTTCTCGGGGGATACGTCGCTGCCGGCGGTCTTGCCGCGACTCTCTCGTTCGTTCTGGCGGTCGCGGTGCCGGAGGACGCGTCTGCGATCCCGTCGAGGCTCGCCGGATGGGGCCTGGCGGGTGCCGCGTGCACGATCGCGGCGCTCGTTCTGTGGCCGCGCCAGGACCGGCGCATCCTCAGACGCGCCATGGTCGAGGCGCTCGTGGCGAAGGCGGATCTCGTCGATGCATTGTTCGCGGAGGGCGTCCAAACGGGCGACCTGGACGACCGCGTGGACGTGGCGACGAAGGCCACACACGAGCTGGAGAGGCGCTATCGGTCGATGCAGTACCGACCGGCCGGGCCGACCGCCCACGACCAGGCGATCGCCTACCTCGTCGACGAGCTCTCGTGGTTTCGTGCCTTTGGCTCCGAGCTTGCGTCTGACCGCGCCTCGTCAGGGCCGTTTACTCCGGAGGACGCGCGCCTCGGGGCGGGCACGGCGTCGACACTCCGCGACGTCGCCGCGGGTCTCAGGGGATCGGCACGCCGCGTGGACGGCCGGGCTCTCGAGCGCGAGCGAGAGCACTACTACGAGGAGCTCGCGACCTCTCTGGCGAGACGGGTATCGGCTCGTGAGGACTGCGGGGCGATCGGTCGGCAGGTCGACCGATCGTTTCGACTGCGGGTGCTCTCGTATCTGTCGATGTCGATCGCCGTGAACGCTTCCATCCTCGACGGCGGTCGCGTCGACCCGCAACAGTTCGAGATTCCACCGCTCGTCCCGTCGGCCAGCCTGGCAGGAGCCGTCAGCAGCTTCGTGACCATCCTTCGAAGCCATCTCCGGATCGACTCCATCTGGTTCCGGGCAGGGCTCAGGGCGGCCATCGCGCTCGGACTTGCGATTCTCATCGCAGACGTGGCCCGCCTCGAGCACGCGTTCTGGGTCGTGCTCGGGACGATGTCGGTCCTGAAGTCGAATGCCGTGACGACGAGCCATGCAGCCTGGCAGGCGCTCGCCGGGACGCTCGCCGGGTTCGGGCTCGCGACCGGGACCTTCCTCGTGATCGACGGCAACCGGACGGCGCTGTGGGTGCTGTTGCCGATCTGCGTCTTCCTCGCTGTCTACACGCCGACTGTCGTCCACGTGATCGTCGGCCAGGCCATGTTCACGGTGACCGTCGTCGTCCTCTTCAATCTGATCCAGCCCCAGGGGTGGAGAACCGGCCTCATCCGCTTCGAGGACATCCTGATCGGGAGCCTGACGAGCGTCGTCGTCGGCTTCCTCCTCTGGCCACGGGGCGCACGCGGTCAGTTGCGGCGGGCGTTCTCGGAGCTCTTCGCTGCCGGCAACGACTACGTGAAGGCAACAATCGAGGCTGCGCTGGGACGGGTCCGCGAAGAGTCGGTCGCGACCGTTGCCTTGGAGGCCCAGACGTCAGGACTGCGGGCCGGAGAAGCGTTTGCGACCTATCTCAACGAGCGCGGACCCAAGCGCTTACCGGTTCAGTTGTACGCCAGCATTCTCGGGGTGGGCGAGCAGTTCAGGCTCGTGGGCGATGCGGTCGTCACACGGACCCGAGCGTACGGGGTCGTCGAGGGGTTCGCGCCGGCGGTCGCTGCGATCGAGCACGAGCTTGCGGGCCTCAGTGAGACCATCGGTGACGCTTCGAACGCGATCGCCGGCGCTCCTGAGATGACCTCCACGATGCATACGGGTCACCCTGCCGAGACGGCAACAATCATTCGCGAGTGTGTCGATGCGTGTGGACACGAGCCCTCCAGGAAGCAGGTCGAGCAGATGCTGGGTCTCGCCTGGGCGAGCAACTGGATGAGGCACGTCCAGAACCGTCTGGGCGAGCTCGACAAGCCGCTCGACGCGATCCGATCGGACGTCTCCCGCCCCTGGTGGCGCGAGGTTCTAGGAGATCCGGCCGGTCTCGTCGGGTGCGTCTGCCCAGCGTTTCAGGGCGACGACGCCCGCAAGGGCGATCGTCATCAACGGGTTCCCGAGCGTTCGCACTTCGACGGAGCCCGCTCGCACGCTCGTCTCCTGGCGCGGATAGTCGAGGCCGGACGGGCGCTCGCCGAGCGAGAGGAGCTGCTCGTTCCCCGAGCGCTCCTCGCCCTTCCAGACGAAGAGCCGCGTCGGGCGAAGCTCGAACCCGCCGACCGAGCCGACGCGGACCTCGAGCGAGCGCTCGACGCCGAGCACCTGCTCAGGGCTCCGGTTCCGCTCAACCAGGGACATGGGCTGAGTATAGGCTTGAGGTCGTGCACCGCCGCATCGCCGCTCTCGCCGCGGTCGCCGTCACCCTGCTCGCCGGTGCCGCCGGCGCTCTCGCAGGGCCACCTCCCGAGACCGACTCAGGAGCCGTCCTGGTCGGCAACGGCGCGACCGGAAACGTCCTCTACGCGAAGCGACCGCGCCAGAAACGCGCGATCGCGAGCATCACGAAGATGATGACCGCCCTCATCGTGCTCGAGCGAGCGAGCCCCGACGAAGTCGTCACCGTTCCGAAGGTCGCCACCACGATCGGGGAGTCGAGCATCGGCCTCAGGGCCGGCGAACGCCTCACCGTGCGCGAGCTCCTCACTGCGCTTCTCGTCTACAGCGCGAACGACGCCGCGTATGCGCTCGCCGCGCACGTGGGCGGCGGCAACGTCTCGCGCTTCGTCGCGATGATGAACGCGAAGGCGAAGGAGCTCGGGCTCCCCGATACGCATTACGAGCGCCCCGACGGTCTCGACGCGCCGGGCCATTACTCGTCGGCACGAGACGTCTTCAGGCTCGCGCGGATCGTGATGCGAAAGCCGCTGTACGCCAAGCTCGTCGTGATCACGTCGACGACCGTCGCCGGACGGCCGATCACCAATCGCAACGACCTCCTCTTCACCTATCCGGGAATCATCGGCGTCAAGACCGGCCACACGAGCGCCGCCGGGTGGAGCGAGGTCGCGGCGGCGCGCCGGGACGGCGTGACGATGTACGCCGTGCTGCTCGGCGCGCCGTCCCGCGATCGACGTAACGCCGATCTGGCTCGGCTGCTCGACTGGGGCTTCGACCAGTATCGG
>JBBQXH010000011.1:0-16111 GCA_038209835.1 Gaiellales bacterium
CGAGCGGGCGAGGTAGGACTCGCCGTCCGCGAGCCGGGCGAGCTCGACCACGGCACCCGCGAGGTCAGGGCGCGAGGGGACGAGGTAGAGGTTCTCGAACTGCGTCTCGTGGATGACCTCACGCAGGGAGGCACCGTCGAGAAGATCGTACGAGGATGTTCCGTTCGCCCGTTCCCCGAGGCCCGATGTCGCGTTCGCCTGCGGATCCAGATCGACGACGAGCGTCTTCTCTCCTGCCTCGGCGAGGCAGGCCGCGAGGTTCAGCGCCGTCGTCGTCTTGCCGACGCCACCCTTCTGATTGGCAACCGCGTAGATCCCGCCTGTCACTCGATCGAGTGTAGTCACGAAGGTGGACAGCGAAACGCCTGGAGGCTTGATGTGAATTGGGCGTGCGTCTGGGGAGCCGCCTGCGCCCATCCAGACGCGCGGTCAATTCGCGTCAAGCCTCTATGACAGCGGGCGTTTGCGCGCAAGACCGGGCCTGCGGGGAAACCGTTCGGGGGTGGGCTCGAGCTTGCGGAATACGAGGAGCTGGCGAGACTCGGAGCCTGACTTTGGGATCGTCTCGGGGCCCTCGGCACCCAGTTCGTGCGCAACGCGGTCGAGCGGAGCAACCGTTCTCCCCACGTAGATGATCGCCAGCCCGCCCGGGCGCACCAGGGGAAGGCACCACTCCGCCGCCACCGGAGGAGGAGCGAGGGCCCGCGCGACTGCAACCCCGTAGGCGTCTCGGCCCACCCCTCGGGCGTACTCCTCGGCGCGTGCGCACACGACGGTCACGTTTGCGAACTCGGAGGCGGCGGATTCCAGATAGGCGCACTTTCTGCGCTGGGATTCGAGGAGATGGACGTCGAGGTGAGGCAGCGCCGCGGCGAGCGGGATCCCCGGAGAGCCTCCGCCGGAGCCGACATCGACGACCGGGCCATCCTCGATCAGCTCGGCCGCGGAGAGCGCATCCTCGACGTGAAGCGCCCAGGCGGCCGTCGTGCTGACCGAGGTCAGCCCGGGAGTCGCAACCAGCGATTGGAGCCAGCGGGCGAGGCGCGGATCGCCGAACAGCGCTAGGTCAGGCAGGGCCGACGACCACGTGTCGGTTCGGTTCGGCCCCTTCGCTCGTCGTCATGACGTCGCCGCGCTCCTTCAGCCGCAGATGCACGACCTTCCGCTCAGCTGCCGTCATCGGGTCGAGCGGTACCGCCTCTCCGGACGACGCCGCCTGCGCGGCGGCCCGATCGGCCAGAGACTCGAGCGTCGCGCGCCTGCGAGTTCGATATCCAGCCGCATCAACGACGACCTCGGGCCGAGGATCGGCTACTCGAGAGACCGCAGCCGACGCGAGGTACTGGATTGCGTCGATCGTCTGCCCGTGCTTGCCGATGACGAGCCCGAGATCCCGGCCGTTGAATGTCCCGGTCAGGGTGCCTTCCGCCTCGGCGACGGAGAGGCTCGCGTCGGCGTCGAGGGCACGGCGCACATGCTCGAGCAGCTCCTGCAGGCGCTCCGCCGCGGCCGACGACGGCTCTGAAGCAGGCGCGGTCGCGCTCGGTGGCGCGTTTCCGACCCGCGCGATGACTCGTGCCGGAACGAACCCGACCCCGAGGAGGCCCCGTTCTCCCTCGGAGACGACCACGAACTCGACGGCGTGCTTGTCGAGCCCGGGGAAGCGGCGCTCGAGGTCGCGCACCGCGGTCCATTTCGCCTCGCCGACCGTCTCGCCCGTCGCCTCCGTCTCGAGGGAAGCGTCGCCGGCGTCCGGCAGACCCTCGCCGGTCGATGTCATCGGCGGGCCCGCGGTCCCTTCTTCTTGCGGCGCCTGACGGGTCGTGGCTGCTGACCCGACCCGGAGGCCTGTGCGGTGGAGCCGTCCTGCGTCTTCGCTGCAGGCTTCGCGGTCTTCGTATTCTTGCCCTGAGCGTGGGCCTGGCGCTTCGGCTTCGCCGCCGGCTCGGGCTCGGCCCTCGCGGCTGCCTCGGTGCGGCTCGACCTCTTCGGGAGCGCGACCTGCGTCTTCGGGAACATCCGTCGTGTGATGATCCCCTGGCCCGTCGTCCACAGGTTCGTCGTGACCCAGTAGATCATCAGGCCGACCGGGAAACGGATGATGAAGAAGACGAACGCAAACGGCATGACGAGGAAGAGGATCCGCTGCGTACGGTCCATCGTCGCCGACATGAGGAACGTCGACAGGAGCTGGCTGCCGACGTAGATGACGAGCAGCAGGTAACCCGACCAGTGGGCATTGACGTTGTCGGTGATGTTCGGGACGAGTCCGTTCAGGAACTCGAGGCTCGAGCCCGGATAGTTCGGCAGGACGTCCTTCTCGAAGTCCTTGAGCGTGTAGTAGAGCGCGATGAAGACCGGGATCTGGAAGACCACGGGGAGGCAGGAGGCGGCCGGGTTTACCTTGTTCTCCCGGTAGAACTTCATCACCTCTTCGTTCGTCCGCTGCTTGTCGCCCTTGTACTTCTGCTGGATCGCCTTCAGCTGCGGGGCGTACTCCTGCAGCTTCTGCATCGACTTGACCTGCTTCACGGTCAGCGGGACGAGCAGGATCCTGACAATGACCGTCAGGACGACGATCGACCAACCCCAGGAGATCCCGACCGTGCCGTGCAGCCACTCGAGAACCGCGGTCAGTGGCCTCTCGATCGGCGTGAGGATGCCGGCGAGGAAGATCACGAGGCCCGCCGTCGGAACAAGGACTGGCTGTTCGCGTAGTCAACGCCGCCGTGACTCCACGGGTTACAGCGCAGAAGCCGCCAGCCGGCCAGAATCATGCCGCGCAGAAGCCCGTACTCGCGAAAGGCGTCGATCGCGTACTGCGAGCACGACGGGTGGTACTTGCACCGCCCGGCGACTAGTGGGCCGACGGTGTAGCGGTAGCCGTAGACGAGCGCGACGCCGAGATTTCTCACAGGGATGCCGCCTCGCCGGCGCGCGCATCCTCGAAGACTTCCTGCACGCGTCCTCGCAGCCACTCGGCTCCCTGAGCCTCCGCCGCCTCCGCGAGGCCCGGGCGGACGATCAGCACGTAGTCCTGCCCCCGGCGAACGGCGGGCGCGAGCTCGTTAAAGGATGCGCGCAGGCAGCGCTTGATGCGGTTTCGCTCCACGGAGCCGCCGACCTGGCGCGGCACCGCCAGACCGAGCCTCGGCTCGTCGCTGTCGTCATCGGCGCGGGGAAAGGAGTAGAGGACGAGATATCTCGTGGAGACGGAGCGTCCGTGACGATAGACGGCGTCGAAGTCCCGCGATCGCGAGAGGCGGTGGCGGCGCTTCATCGCGTCGTGTCGTCCGTTGGCAACTCGTCAGGCCGACAGCCGCTTCCGGCCCTTGGCCCTGCGCCGCTGCAGGATCGCGCGGCCCGCCCGCGTGGACATGCGGGCTCTGAATCCGTGGCGTCGCTTCCTGCGACGGACGTTGGGCTGGTACGTTCGCTTCATTTGAGGCTCTCGCGGCAGGGGCCGGGTGCGGTCGCGGCAAGTATAGAGGAGCCTGTCAGGCGGCCGCGCAGTGGGAAGTTGACCTCGGGGCAATCCACAGCCCCTAACCCGCACATCGAAGCGCTTCCGATGGATTCTCCACAGCTGTGGAGAGCGCTGTGGATACCTTGATTTCCCTGCAAATACCCGGGTTCTCGGAGTCGCGAACGCGACGGGGTGCGCTATTGAGCCGACACTGGGGCGTTGTTATGATCGCCGCTTCCAGACCCCGGCTGAGGAGCGAGGCGCATAAGAGTGGAGCAACAGGTCGAGTTGACGGCGGAGCGTCTGTGGTCCGACGCCTCCGAGGGGCTGCGCGATGCCCTGAGCGAGCAGACGTTCCAGAGTTGGTTCGGCGAGGTCTGGGCTACAGAGGTCAGCGAGACGGGCGTGGTGATCTCCGTCCCGAACGATTTCACGCGGGAATGGATCGAGGAGCATTTCCGCAGCCTCCTGCGCGCGGTCGTCCGTGACGCGGTGGGCGACGACAGATCCGTCCGGCTCGTCGTGCGGGGGGAGGCCTCCGCCGTTCGGCCCGACGCGCCGGTCCTGACTCGCAGGGTCGAGGGGCTGAACCTCAAGTACTCGTTCGACACTTTCGTCATCGGGTCGTCGAACCGCTTCGCGCATGCGGCCGCCCTCGCCGTGGCAGAGGCACCGGCACAGGCCTACAACCCGCTCTTCATCTACGGCGGTACCGGCCTCGGAAAGACCCACCTGCTCCAGGCCGTCGCCGGGTACGTCAGCCAGCACTCCCCGCGCCTCTCTGCGCGCTACGTCACGAGCGAGACACTGACGAACGACTTCATCAACTCGATTCGCGAGAAGCGGGTCGAGGCCTTCAAGCAGCGGTATCGCCACTACGACGTCCTCCTCGTCGACGACATCCAGTTCCTCGAGCACAAGGAGCGGATCCAGGAGGAGTTCTTCCATACGTTCAACACGCTCTACGAGGCCGGTCGCCAGATCATCCTGTCGTCGGACCGCCCGCCCCGTGACATCGCGACGCTCGAGGAGCGCCTACGGTCGCGTTTCGAGTGGGGGTTGATCGTCGACATCCAGCCGCCCGATCTCGAGACGAGGATCGCCATCCTTCGCAAGAAGGTCGCGATGGACGGGATTCACATTCCCGACGCCCAGGTCCTGACCTTCATCGCCGGGCGGATCTCGACGAACATCCGCGAGCTCGAGGGAGCGCTGACCCGCGTCGTCGCGTTCTCGTCGCTCACGGGGAGAGCCATGACCGTCGAGTTGGCGCAGGAAGTCCTCGAGGATGTCTTCCCGCAGGGCGACCCTCCAGAGATCTCGATCGACCGGATCCAGGAGATCGTCTCGCAGCGGTTCGGGATCTCGATGCAGGAGCTCCTCGGCCAGCGGCGGTCGAGAGCAGTTGTCTATCCGAGGCACGTGGCCATGTACCTGTGCCGCGAATTGACCGACAGCTCGCTCCCGAAGATCGGCGAGCGCTTCGGCGGCCGAGATCACACGACGGTGATCAACGCAACATCGAACATCACGAAGCTGATCCGGGAGGACCGCGGGGTCTACAACCTCGTCCAGGAACTCACTGCTCGCATCAAGCAGATGCACTGAACAACGCTGTGGAGAACGGTTGGAACACTTGGGGACGGTGGAGGCGAGAAGCAGGGCCCTGTCGACAACCCGTCGTTCTCCACATAACGACTCCACCCGCTGAACCCGCACACAGAGCCGGCCCGGGGGCATCCTCCCCGGAATGCACACTCCCTATTACTACAACGAGGTTCTTTTTTCTCATACCGTAACCATGGTCGTAGACACAGCACAGAGCACACAGAGGAGTTCAGTGAAGATCACCTGCCCCCGGGACGACCTTTCCCAGGCGCTTCAGCTCGTCGGCCGCGCCGTCTCCACCAGGACGTCGGTTCAGATCCTCGCCGGGATCCTCCTGCGCCCTGACGGTGACCGCCTCCATCTCTCGGCAACCGATATGGAGATGTCGCTCAGGGCTTCGGTTCCGGCAACCCTCGAGGGCGATGACGCCGTGGTCGTCCCGGGACGTCTGCTTCTCGACATCGTCCGTCTCTTGCCCCCGGGGGATGTGACCCTCGAGCATGAGGGCACGGGAGGCGTCGTGCACCTGACCTGCGGGGCGGCCTCGTACACACTGCACACCTACAACCCCGATGATTTTCCCCGGCTTCCGGCGGTCGAGACGGCGACACTCCTCGACCTCGACCGCGAGGCGCTTCTGCAGACCGTCAACCGGGTCAGCCGGGCGTCGTCCCGGGACGAGTCGCGACCGGTGCTCACGGGGATCTTGCTCCGGCTCGAGGGGTCGACGCTCGTCATGGCCGCCACGGACTCCTACCGTCTCAGCGTCAAGGAGACCCCGCTTCCGACGGACGTCGGGCCTGAGCTCGAAGCCATCGTTCCCGCCCGAGCCCTCGGGGAGCTCGTTCGCGTGGCCCAGGGAAGCCAGTCCGAGCACGTGGGGCTCGGGGTTCAGGAGAACCAGGTCGTGTTCGCGGTCGACGGCGTCGTACTGACCGCCCGAAGGATCGACGGCCAATTCCCCAACTACAAGCAACTTCGCCCGGAGAGCTTCGAGGTCGAGATCCGCCTGCCCCGGGAGGAGCTCCTCGAGGCGGTTCGCCGAGTCGGCGTCATGGCACAGAGGAACTCGCCGCTGCGTCTCCGTTTCGAGGAAGGCCAGCTCACGATCCAGGCTCAGACCCAGGATGTCGGCGAGGCGAGCGAGACGCTTCCGATCGCCTATGACGGCGACATTCTCGAGATCGGGTTCAACCCCGATTTCCTGCGGGAAGGGCTCGATTCCGTTCCGGAGAACGACGTCTTCCTGAAGCTCATCAGCCCGCTTCGCCCGGGCCTGGTCACAGGTGCCGGGGACGATTTCTGGTACCTGATCATGCCAATCAGGCTCGCCGGCTGATCGTCACGAAGATCGCTCTCCGGAACTTTCGCTCGTACTCTCGGGAGGAGCTCGAGCTACCGGCCGGCCTCGTCATGGTGGTCGGAGCGAACGGGGCGGGGAAGACGAACCTCCTCGAGGGTGTCCATATGGGCTCGCAGGGGTTCTCGCTGAGGACGCGACGAGACGCGAGGGCCGTCCGCTTCGGCACCGATGCAGCGAGGATCACGCTCGAGGGGCATGTGCGCGGTGCTCGCCGGTTCAACACCGAGGTCACGGTCGACTCTGCCGGGGGAAGGCGGATCCTCCTCGACGGGGCGCCCGTCGCGAGCTCCGACACGCTCCGACGGCACCTCCCGGTACTTGCGTTCACGCCTGACCGGCTCGCGGTTGTCAAGGGAGGACCGATCGTGCGGCGCACCTACCTCGACCGGACGGTCGGGAGGGTGCTGCCCGCGAAAGCCGAGCTTCCAGGAGACTACGCCCGAGCGCTGGCTCAGCGAAACGCGGCTCTCCGCCGTGTTCGCAGCGGCGCCGCACGAACGGAGAGCGTCCTACCGTGGACGGAGGCCGTCGCGCGACTCGGCACCGAGCTCGACGCGGTTCGGGAGGCGGCCGTGGCCGCCCTCGCCCCGTGCTTTACGGCGAGCAGCACCTCGCTCGGCCTGGCTGACGGAAGCCTCGCCTACACCGCAAGGCTCCTCACGTCTGCCGATCTGCAGGAAAGGCTTGCGCGCGACATCGAGCGCGGCACGACAGGTCTCGGCCCGCACCTCCACGATCTCGCGATCACGGCCGGGTCACGGGACTTACGGTCGTTCGGGTCACAAGGCGAGCAGCGCCTCGGCGTGCTGGCACTGCTCCTGGCCGAGGCCGGCGTTCTCCAGGTAAGCCAGGACGAGCCGCCGGTTCTGCTGCTGGACGATGTGCTGAGCGAGCTGGACGACGCGCGCAAGGCATCGCTGATCGAGGGGTTGCCGTCCGGCGGACAGACCCTGATCACGGCCACGTCTCTCCGGTTGCTTCCGTTGGATTGCGAGCAGCCGGCTCTCGTCGTCGACGTGACGCCTGGCCGGGCGGTCGCCCGGTGAGCACGGCCCGGCGAAGCCATCGGCTACCGGAGCCCCTGGAGACGCTCGTCGAGAAGGAGCTCGGCCGCGCCGGCGGCAGCCGCGGAGGCTCTCCGGGAATCACCGCGATCGCACGATCATGGGAGGAAACGGTCGGCGAGACGATCGCGCGAAACGCCTGGCCCGCGAGATTCGCGCGGGACGGGACGCTCGTCGTCAATACGAGCTCGAGCACCTGGGCCTTCGAGCTGACGCTGCTCGAGCCGACGATCCGCGCCGGGCTCGGCGAGTCCGCTCCGCCCCGTCTCTCGTTTGTCGTCGGGCCTGTCCCGGAGCCCAGTGCCGGGTCCGTGTCGACTCTGTGCCGAAGCGCTGCGGAACCGACCGCCGACGAGCTCAGCGAGGGCGCCAGGATCGCCGATTCGATCGAGCACGACGAGCTGAGAACGGCGGTTGCGAGGGCCGCGTCAGCGTCGCTTGCGAAGGCCCGCGAGGCCGAGGCTGCCGCCGACGCGTCTGGTACACTTCAATCCGGTTAAATCTCTGCGATCTGCAGGGCTTTTTTTATGACTGAAGCCAGCTATTCCGCCAGCGACATCACCGTTCTCGAGGGTCTCGAGCCGGTCAGGCTCAGGCCTGGGATGTACATCGGATCGACCGGTCCGCGAGGCCTCCATCATCTCATCTTCGAGGTTGTCGACAACGCGGTCGACGAGGCACTCGCGGGACGGTGCGATGCGATCGAGGTGACGATCCACCCGGACAGCTCGGTGAGCGTCGTCGACAACGGCGGGGGCATCCCCGTCGACGTGATGGCAGACCAGGGCCGCCCGGCGCTCGAGGTCGTCCTGACGAAGCTCCACGCCGGCGGCAAGTTCGGCGGCGACGGGTACAAGGTCTCGGGAGGGCTTCACGGTGTCGGCGTCTCCGTGGTCAACGCACTCTCGGAGTGGCTCGTGGCCGAGTCGCGCAGGGACGGCAAGGTATGGCGGCAGGAGTTCACGCGCGGCGTGCCGAACGCTGACATGGAGGCGACCGGCGACTGGAACGGGCCGACGGGCACGACGATCGTGTTCCTGCCCGATCTCGAGATCTTCGACGAGCTCGAATGGTCGGCGCAGACCCTCTCTCAGCGACTTCGCGAGACGGCCTTCCTCACTCGGGGGCTGCGCATCGTCCTGATCGACGAGCGCGCCGGCGGCGACAGGTACGAGTTCCACTACGAGGGCGGGATCAAGGACTTCGTCAGCTTCGTGAACCAGACGAAGGACCCGGTTCACCCGCACATCGTCTATTTCGAAGGTGAGAGCGACCAGGGCAACCTCGAGGTCGCCATGCAGTGGAACTCCTCCTACGTCGAGTCGGTCTTCTCGTTTGCGAACAACATCAACACGCACGAGGGCGGCTCGCATCTCTCCGGCTTCAAGGGAGCGCTGACGGGAACGCTCAACCGCTACGCGCGAGAGAAGGGCCTCCTGAAGGAGAAGGAGGAGAGCCTCGAGGGCGAGGACGTGCGCGAGGGCCTCACCGCGGTGATCTCCATGAAGCTTCGCGACCCGCAGTTCGAAGGGCAGACGAAGACGAAGCTCGGGAACCCCTGGGTCCGCGGGTTTGTCGAGCAGACGGTCAACCAGCGCCTGGCCGAGTTCCTCGAGGAGAACCCCTCGGATGCCCGTCAGATCATCACGAAGGCTGTGTCCGCCTCGCGGGCGCGGCTCGCGGCTCGCAAGGCACGCGAGCTCACGCGCAGAAAGAGCGTGCTCGAGAACATGTCGCTTCCGGGGAAGCTGGCTGACTGCTCGATCCGCGACCCGGAGGCCGCTGAGCTCTTCATCGTCGAGGGCGACTCCGCCGGCGGCTCGGCGAAGATGGGCCGCGACCGGACCTACCAGGCGATCCTGCCGCTCCGCGGGAAGATCATCAACACCGAGAAGAATCGCATCGGGAAGGTCCTCTCGAACACCGAGATCCAGGCGATGATCACGGCGATCGGAACGAGCATCGGCGAGGAGTTCGACATCGCGAAGCTGCGTTACCACCGCGTGATCGTCATGACGGACGCCGATGTGGACGGGTCTCACATCAGAACGCTCATCCTGACGTTTCTCTACAGGCACATGCCCGAGTTGATCGAGCGCGGCCACATCTACATCGCCGTGCCGCCGCTCTACATGATCAAGCTCGGAAACAAGGAGATCTATTTCGAGAAGGACGCCCAGCTCGAAGAGCTCCTCGTTCGCGACCGGATCGGAGGCCTCGAGATCACGGACCGTGTGGGCGAGCCGGTGAAGATCACCGAAGCACGCTGGGGCCGCTTCGTGCGCGCCCTCTCGGAGTTCGAAGGTTGGTCGAATCGTCTCCGGTCCGATTTTGGCGCAGCGGCCGGCGACTTCATGATCGCGCACCGCCTCGTCGAGGGCGATTCGACGTCGGTCGACGAGGTCGTCGAGTCGATCGCAGCGATGGACGAGAACGGCTACTCGCTGTCGGTCCTCGAGCAGGAGGGCGACGCGCTCCGCGTGAAGGTGATCGAGACAGAGACGAGCGCGGCAAGTCACGTCACCGTTCCGCTCGAGCTCCTGACCTCCCCGATCTACGCCAACGTCCGCCGCGCGTACGCGAAGCTCGTCGAGGTGGTCGGTGCCCCACCGTTCGTGGTTCGTTACGGCAAGAAGTCGATGACAGCGCTGACGTTCGACCAGCTTCGCTCCGGAGCGCTCGACCTGGCCAAGGAGGGGATCCACGTCAGCAGGTTCAAGGGCCTCGGCGAGATGAACGACACCCAGCTCTGGGAGACGACGATGGATCCTTCTCGTCGCCTTCTCATCCGGGTCGAGGTCGAGGATGCCTCCGAGGCAGATCGCCTGTTCTCGACACTCATGGGTGACCAGGTCGAGCCGCGCCGCGAGTTCATCGAACAGAATGCGCGCGACGTGAGATTCCTCGACGTTTAGTGCCCCCGACCGGAAATATGGCCGTGCCCTGGCGGCTGCAAAGCGGCGCCGGTCGGTGTCCTCGGTCGCGTCCGTATCCTCCGGATACGCACGCTCCCTGCGTCCTTGCCCGGCTTGCTTTTCGCCGCCAGGACCATGACCATACCTCCGACCGGGAGCACTGAGGTGAGCCGTGTCTGAAGTAGAGACAGGGGCGCTCGGCCCGGGCAGAATCGAGCCGCGCGAGCTCGAGCAGGAGATGCGCTCGAGCTATCTGGACTACGCGATGAGCGTTATCGTCGGGCGCGCGCTCCCGGATGTGCGGGATGGGCTGAAGCCCGTGCATCGCCGTGTGCTCTTCGGCATGCACGAGTCCGGGATGCAGCCGAACCGCCCCTACAAGAAGTGCGCCCGGGTGGTCGGCGAGGTCATGGGCTCCTACCACCCGCACGGCGACCAGGCGATCTACGACACGCTCGTCCGGATGGCACAGCCGTTCTCGCTACGCTACCCGCTCGTCGATGGCCAGGGGAACTTCGGCTCCGTCGACGACGACCCGCCAGCGGCGATGCGCTACTGCGTTACTGGCGAAACGCGCATTGCCACGCCGCACGGGACAGTCCGCATGGATTCGTTCGTTCCAACCGCCCGGAGCGAGTCGGACAATCCTATCGACCTCGATGTCCTCGACCGCCTGGGACGGCCAAGCAGGGCCACCATGCTCTTCCACTCGGGGACGCACCGGACGCTTCGACTGCGCACTGGCGAAGGCTTTGAAGTAACGGGTACCCCGAACCACCCGGTTCTGTGCCTAGTTGACATGCTCGGAGTGCCGCTGCTCCTGTGGAAGATCCTCGAGGAGATCCGTCCTGGAGACCGCGTCGCCGTCGCACGGACACCGTATGCAGGAGTCGCGGTGGCTTCTAGCGACGAGCAAGCCGTCGCCACGTTGCTCGGGGCCTTCGTCTCAGAGGGCTGGCTCAGCGAGCGTCGCGGTGGCTTCAACAACACCGACGGGGACTTCTTCGATGAGGTGCTAAGGGCATACGACGCCGTTGTGGGTGGCCCACGCTACGTCAACCGCCGGCGCGTTGCTTCGGGCAGCCTCCTGTTCGAGCTCGACGTCCAGGACATGACCGTGCTGCGCGAAAGCCCGCTGGCAGCGCTCGTCGGGATGAAGTCGAGGGAGAAGCGAGTTCCTGAGATCGTCTGGCAAAGCTCGCCCGCCTTCAAGCGGATATTCCTGCGGGCGCTGTTCGCCGGCGGCGGCTCGTGCTCACTGCTTGCGCGGAACAGCCTGCAGATCACCTATTCGACGTACAGCGACCAGCTCGCTCGCGACGTGCAGCTCCTCCTGCTCGAGTTCGGGGTCGTCGCTCGGCTCGTCAGATACGCGAAGGGCGAGATCAAGGTCGTGATCGGCAACAAGCGCGATGCCAGGCTCCTCGCACGGCGGGTCGGCTTCCTTGGAGTGAAGCAAGAGAAGCTCGACCGCTCACTCGCGCTCGTGCCCGAAGGGAGCCGATCGCTTGGGAAGGATCACGTCCCCTTCATCGCCGATTACATCCGGGCGGATTGCGGCTCTCGTTGGACTGACAAGGACTGGCTCCGTCGCCGCAACATCGATCGAATCGAACGATGGGATCGAGGCGGAACGGCGATCATGAAGCGGATCGCCTCCGAGGAGGTTCGTGCTGTTGTCACGCCCCTCGTCACGGGTGACTACTACTACGCCGAGGTGGAGTCGGTCGCTGATGCGGGCGAGCAGCCGGTCTACTCCATCCGCGTGGACTCGGGGGACCACTCCTTCCTGACGAACGGCTTCGTCAGCCACAACACGGAATGCCGCCTCGCGCGCCTCGCCACGGAGATGTTGCGCGACATCGACGCGGACACCGTCGACTTCCAGCCGAACTACGACGAGTCGCGGCGCGAGCCGACCGTCCTCCCGGCTCGTTTCCCGAACCTCCTCGTCAACGGCTCCTCGGGTATCGCGGTCGGTATGGCCACGAACATTCCGCCGCACAACATCTCCGAGGTGATCGACGCCGTCGTCGCGACGATCGACGATCCGGACATGGACGTGGAGCGGCTGAGCCGTCACGTGAAAGGCCCCGACTTCCCGACCGGTGCGATCATCGTCGGGAGGAGCGGGATCCGAGACGCGTACCGGTCGGGCCGCGGCCGGATCGTGATGCGTGCACGGGCGCACATCGAGGAGCTTCGGGGCGGCCGCTCGGCGATCGTCGTGACCGAGCTCCCGTACGGCGTCAAGAAGGGCGGCGACTCCGGCGTCATCAAGAAGATCGCCGACCTCGTCCAGGAGAAGACGCTCCCGGAGATCGCCGACCTCGCCGACCACTCCGATCGAACGGGGATGCGGATCCAGGTCGAGCTCAAGCGGGATGCTGTGCCCCAGGTCGTCCTCAACAAGCTCTTCCGGCACACGGCGCTGCAGTCCACCTTCGGCTATAACGCCGTCGCCCTCGTGGGCGGCGTCCCGCGCACGCTCTCACTGCTCGAGCTCGTCACGCATTACCTCGACTACCAGCGGGAGGTCGTCACCCGGCGGACGAAGTACGAGCTCCGTAAGGCAGAGGAGCGCGCCCACATCCTGCAGGGCTACCTCGTGGCGCTCGACAACCTCGACGCCGTGATCGCGCTGATCCGCGGCTCCGACGACGCCGACGAGGCGCGGCAGGGGCTGATGGACAACTTCGCGCTCACGGAGATCCAGGCGCAGGCGATCCTCGACCTTCGCCTCGCGCGACTGACCGGGCTCGAGCGGAAGCGGATCGAGGACGAGTTCCGGGATCTCCAAGAGCGGATTGCGGAGCTCCGGTCGATCCTCTCGGACGAGGCGAGAATCGACGGGTTGATCCGTGAGGAGCTGCTCGAGATCAAGCAGATCTACGCGAAAAGCGACGATCGCCGCACGGTGATCGTCGCGGCCGAGGAGGAGCTCGAGCTCGAGGATCTGATCGCCGAGGAGGACATGGTCATCGCGATCACGCGCTCCGGCTACATCAAGCGTCTCCCGGTGACGGCATATCGCGAGCAGCGGCGCGGCGGGATCGGCGTGATGGGGATGGATCTGAAAGACGACGACTACATCGAGCATCTCTTCGTCGCCTCGACCCACGACTTCATCCTGTTCTTCACGTCCGTGGGCAAGGTCTATCGGCTGAAGGTGCACGAGCTCCCACTCGGCTCCCGCCAGTCCAAGGGCCGCGCGATCGTCAACCTCCTCCCCTTCCGCCAGGACGAGCAGGTGCGCGCCGTGATCGCGACCCGAGATTTCAAGGACGCCGAGCATCTCGTCATGGCGACGAAGAACGGCATGGTGAAGAAGACGAGGTTCGCGGAGTACAACACGCCGCTGAAGGCAGACGGCATTATTGCGATCAACCTGAAAGAGGGCGACGAGCTCGTCGGCGTGCGCCATTCCTCCGGCGAGGACGACATTCTCATGGTGTCTCGGAAGGGTCAGGCGATCAGGTTCAACGAGCACGAGGCCCGGCCGATGGGACGTGCGACCGCGGGAGTCAAGGGCATGCGGCTCCGCAAGGGGGACGAGGTCATTGCGGTGAACATCGCGGAGGACGACGCCGATCTTCTCGTCGTCACGTCGAACGGCTACGGCAAGCGCACCCGAGTGTCGGACTATCCCCGGAAGGGCCGCGGCGGCCTCGGGGTAAAGACCGTTCAGCTCACCGAGGCCAAGGGCCAGCTCGTGGGAGCCCGCGTCGTTCGGGACGGGTACCAGGTCATGCTGATCTCGACGGGAGGCACGGTCATCCGCATGCCGGTCGAGGAGGTCAAGCGGCTCGGTCGCTCGACGCAGGGCGTGATCGTCATGCGGCTCCGCGGCGACGAGCAGGTGTCGAGCCTCGCCCCGGTCGTCGAGGGGGACGAGGAGGAAGAGGACGGCGATCCCGTCGAAGGAGCGGTGACCGGGACCGACGCGACTGTGCAGCCGGAGCTCGCGGTCGAGCCCGAGGACGACGAGCTTTCGGGCGCCGAGGCCGAGGAGGGGTCAGAGCCTCGAGCGTAAACGCGGCCCGCGGGCCGCTCCTTGGCCCGATATCGACTCGCCTTCGGCGAGCAGCGATTCGTCCTCGATCTAATCTCGCAGCCGTGTCGCCGCGTCTTCGGGCGGAAGCGGGCTGACGTAGACGCCGGCGCCGAGCTCGAGGCCGGCCGCCACGGTCATCCGGGGAAGCACCTCGAGATGCCAGTGACCGAGCGCAGATCCGAACGCAGACGTGTGGAGCCATGCGTTCAACGGAACTACGCCTTCGACTGCACGTAGTCGCCGCAGCGTCTCCGCGAGAAGCGCCAACGCCACCGGCAGGCGCCGGCTCGCGAACCCGTCTGGCTCGGGCTCGAGCGGCGCGATGAGCAACTCGTAGGGCCCGCGGCCTGCATACGGGCAGAGCGCGACGATCCCGTCTCGCTCGGAGACGATTCGGCTGCCATCCGCGAGCTCGCTCGCGAGCAGGCTTGCGAGGTCGACGTTTGCGCGTTGCTCGTGAGCGACCGCGGGGGGCGTCTCCGCGAGCCAGACGAGTTGGGAATGGGTGTGCGGGAGGCTCCCGCCCGCGGCCAGCCCCTCGTTCACGAGGGCGTGGACGTAGCCGAAGCCCTCCGCCCGCGCGACCCGCGCCCGTTCCTGCCACGCGCCGGCCACGTGGGTCACCTCATCGCCGCCCAGGTCGGCAAACGATGTGACGTGTCGCGGTGAGTGGATGACGACCTCGTGCCGCCCCGACCGCCCGGCGAGCGCCGGGTACTTGTTCGGCACCACGCGAACTCGCCAGCCGGGCGCGTTCGGCTCGCGGTCGAGAGGGGCGAGCGCGAACACCTCGGGCGGCGTCTCGGCCTCGCGTCCTTCGCAGAACGGACAGCCAGGCTCGGGTCCACCGCTCTCGCCTCCAGGCACCGGTGCGCCGGGCCTGTCAGCTCGGCCGGGGGCGATCGCGACGAGCCTGCTCGAGAGCGGGTCGCGCCGAAGCTCGACCTGATTGGTCAGCTTTCGTCCGGGCCCGAGTTGCGCTCGAGGAATGGCTTGAAGAGCTCGAGCGGCAACGGCAGCACCATCATCGTCGTGCGCTCGGAGCTCATCTCGACGAGCGTCTGCATGAAGCGGAGCTGAAGGGCGGTCGGATTGACGCTGATGACGTTGGCTGCGTCCTTCAGCCGCTCGGAAGCCTGGAACTCGCCTTCCGCGGCGATGACCTTCGCGCGACGCTCGCGCTCGGCCTCGGCCTGGCGCGCCATCGCTCGCTGCATCCCCGTTGGGATCTCGACGTCCTTGACCTCGACCACCGACACCTTGATCCCCCAGGGCGAGGTCGCCTCGTCGATGATCTGCTGGAGGATCGCGTTGATCTTGTCGCGCTCGGCGAGGAGCTCGTCGAGCTGGTGTTGCCCCAGCACCGCGCGCAGCGTCGTTTGGGAGATCTGCGACGTCGCGTTCAGGTAGTTCTCGACCTGGACGATCGCGTTCATCGGCTCGACGATCCTGAAGTAGGCGACGGCGTTCACCCGGACGGGGACGTTGTCTTTGGTGATGACCTCCTGCGGAGGCACGTTCAGCGTCACGGTTCGCAGGTCGACCTTCACCATCTTGTCGACGATGGGGATGAGGAAGAAGAGGCCCGGGCCTCGCGGAGGAGTCAAGAGCCGTCCCAGCCGGAAGACCACGCCGCGCTCG
>JBBQXH010000012.1:0-15815 GCA_038209835.1 Gaiellales bacterium
GGGCTCGATCGAGGGCTCGGTGAAGGGGAAGTAGTGCGTCCGGAACCGCACCTCGCGCTCCTCCCCGAAAAGCGCGCGCATGAGATGCAGGAGCGTGCCCTTGAGGTCGGCGAGCGTGATACCGCGATCGACCGCGAGCCCCTCGACCTGGTGGAAGATCGGGACATGCGTCGCGTCCGGCGTGTCGCGCCGGTAGACCCGCCCGAGCGAGACCATGTAGACAGGCGGCTTCTCTTCCTCCATCACCCGTACCTGCGACGGCGAGGTCTCTGTGCGGAGGATCGTCTCGCCGTCGAGATAGAGGGACGCGAGCGGTGAGCGCGCAGGATGGCCCGGCGGGAAGTTGAGCGCCGTGAAGTTGTACGTCGTCGCCTCGACCTCGCGTCCGTCGACCACGCGATAGCCGAGGCCGAGGAAGACGTCCTCGACCTCTCGGCGGATCCGCGTGATCAAGTGCAGGTGCCCGCGTGGCGGCGCCTCGCCGGGGAGCGTCACGTCGACGCTGTCCTCGGTGAGCGCGCGGTCGAGCTCCTCTCGCTCCAGCCGCGCGCGGCGATGAGAGATCGCTGCTTCGAGACGTGCCCTGAGCGAGTTCAACGTCTGCCCCGTCTCGCGATCGCGAACCTGGCGAAGAGCCTGCGGGAGCTCAGCGTTCCGCCCGAGGAAGCGCACACGCGCCTCTTCCAGCTCGTCGGTCGACGATGCGGCCGCGATCGCGCTCGCCGCCTCGGTTTCGAGGGCCAGGGCGTCCATCCGCGTGAGACTACCATTGCCTCCGTGAACGCCTATGACCCCGTAGCGACGATGTACGACGAGTGGAGCCTGAGCGTGACGGAGGACGTCGTGTTCTACGTTGAAGAAGCAGTTGCGGCCGGCGACACCATGGTCGAGCTCGGCGTCGGAACCGGCCGGATCGCCGTCCCGACCGCGCTCGCGGGCGTCAGGGTGATCGGCGTCGACTCGTCGACCGGGATGCTCGAGTGCTGCCGCACACGGGCCGACTCGGCGGGCGTCGGGAGTCTCGTCGACCTGCGGTACGGCGACTACTCGAAGCCGCCTGTCTCAGAGCGCGTGCGGCTCGTGACGTGCCCCTTCCGTGCCTACCTTCACCTCCACACGGACGTAGATCGCTTGACGGCGTTGCGAGCCGCATACGAGCTCCTCCTGCCCGGTGGGCGTCTCGTCTTCGACGTCTTCGCGCCGAGCCGCGACGACATCAGCGAGACGAACGGCCGCTGGATCGAGCGTGAGCTCGGGATCTGGGAGCGCGCCGACTGGTACCCGGAAACGCAGCGGCTCGACCTGTCGGTGCGCGGAGAGCAAGGCGAGACGACGATGCACATCGCCTGGCTCCCCCAGGAACGCTGGCAGGAGCTCATCGCGGAGGCGGGCTTCGAGCTCCTCGAGACCTACGGGTGGTTCGACCGCAGGCCCTACCGCGGCGGGGAGGACACCGTGTTCGTCGCTCGCCGCCCCGAGACCGACTTGTAGGCGACTCGACGTCAGGCCGGCAGGAGGTGGAGCGCCTGCCAGTCGGGCATGAAGTCACCCGGCGCAAAGCCCTGGTCGGTGGTGGTGAGCGGGGTCTTGTCGGCTCCGTTGATCCTCATCACCCAGATCTGATCGAAGCCACTTTCGCCGGCCCTCGAGTACGCGATCAGCCGGCCGTCTGGAGACCACGCCGGCTGGATGTCGTCGACGCCGTTCTGGGTCAGGCGCTTCCAGCCTGTTCCGTTCGCGTTCACGACCCAGATCCGTTGGTCGGATCGACGCCACCCGTGTTTCGATCGTCCTCGTAGGCAATCCGCTTCGAGTCGGGAGACCACGACGGGGTCCAGGCAACAGAGGTCGGCGTCTTGACGACCGGAGTCGCGCCCGAACCGTCCGGTCGCATCTTCCAGATCGCACCGTTGCGTACGTATGCGATCCACCGGCCGTTCGCCGACCAGTCGGGCGCCGTCTCGTCTGCGTTTGTCTCCGTCAACCGCGTCAGGCCCGTGCCATTTCGGCGAATGACGTACAGCTCGGGATTGCCTGTCCTGCTGCTCGCGAAAACCAGGCGCTTCTCTCCGGGCGCCCAGGCGACGTCGCACTCGTTTGCCGGCTGATGGGTTAACCGGCTCACGTTCGTTCCGTCCGCGTTCATCAGGTAGATGTCGTACGCGATCGGGTCAGCCGAATCGCGATTTGAGCAGAACGCGATTCGACCTCCACGCGGCGACCAGGCGGGATGGAACTCGTCCCCAGCCGTTTCGGTCAGCTGAGTCTGGTTCGCGCCGTCGGGATCCATCGCCCAGATCTCCGCATTGCCGTCCGCGCCGCGGGTCGAAACAAACGCGATCTTCCCGTTGACCCCAGGCACCGTCGCGAGCGCTGTGGCCGGAAGGCAGAGGCTAAGAAGCGCACCAATAAGCGTTAGCCGTCTCATCCCTCCAAGCGTACGAGTCAGGTGTTGCCCGGCTGTTAAGACGGAGAGCCGAAAGAGCCATCTTGAACGTCACGTCGCACGTCGCGATGATCGTGTGATGGGCATTGCGGAACCCGAGGACACTCCGATTCATCCTGCCGAGATCAGGGCTACCATCTGGTTCGTTGCCGACATTTATGCTGAGCTCGTGCTCATCCGACGGCTCATCGAGGAGGGTGACGATGGCGAAGAAGAGGCGGAAGCTGACGACGCCTGAATACGACGCCGAGGTGGACGCACGCATCGCGCGAACCCGCGCACTGCTGACCGAGATGGAGGCACGTGCCGTGGCGCAACATAAAGCCCGCCTCGCGGAGCTCGAGCGCCGTCGGCGCAGCTGGCGCCGGTTCATTCCCTTCCGTCGCGCCGCGTAGCCTCGTACAGCGCGATCGCCCCGGCGAGAGCGACGTTCAGCGACTCGGTGTGAGGCTCGATCGGGATCGTGGCCGTGACGTCGCACGACGAGACGACGTCGGCGGGAAGCCCCTCTCGCTCCGCCCCGAGGACGAAGGTCGCTCGCTCTGCCCCATCGATCTCGGACAATGGACGTCCGCCCTCGGGAACGAGCGCGACCCATGGTCGAGGCGCGGCATCGAACGACCCGATCGGAACCCGAAAGACGGCGCCAGCCGACGCACGGAGCGCCTTGCCGGACGTCGGGTCGGCGCAGCCCGGTGAGAGGCAGACGAACGACCCGCCGAGCGCGTCAGCGGCTCGAAGCAGCGTGCCGACGTTCCCAGGGTCGCCGACCCGCCAGAGCGACAGGCCGGGCGGGTTCACGCCTCCCTCGAACTGCGGTAGATCCGCGCGCCGGAAGATCGCGATCACCCGGGGGGCGTGACCGAGATCGGACACGGCAGCGAGGAGCTTCGGCTCCACAGGCTCGGCGTCGAGCCGGCCTGCGAGGACCGGCCGCTCCGCGTCGACGAGCGCCTCGACCGGGGCGAGACCGGCGTCGAGGCCCGCCTCGACGAGATCCTCACCCTCGCAGACGAAGAGGCCGAGACGGTCGCGCCAGCGGCGGCTCGCCAGTTTCCTGACGAGCTTCAACCGCTCGTTCGACGGGGAGGTGATCAGGCTTCGAGTGCTGCCTTGGCGCGCGCCGCGACAGCGGAAAACGCCTCGGGATCCTGCACGGCGAGGTCTGCGAGGACCTTGCGGTCGAGCTCGATGTTCGCCTTGCGGCAGCCGGCGACGAACTGGTTGTAGGAGAGACCCTCTCCACGTGCGGCAGCGTTGATCCGGATGATCCACAATCGCCTGAAGTTGCGCTTCTTGTTGCGCCTGTCGCGGTAGGCGTAGCTGTCCGAGGCGAGGATCTGCTCCTTCGCCTTGCGGTAGCTGATGTGCTTCTGGCCCCAATAGCCCTTCGCTTCCGCGAGGAGCTTGCGGCGCTTCTTGTGACCGTGAACGGCTCGCTTGACGCGCGGCATCGTTACAACCTAACGCCCGAGTAGCTTGCGAACTTGGGGTTCGTCCGCGTCGGAAACGGGAATGTCGCGACGGAAGTCACGGCCTCGCTTCGCGCTCTTCTTCTCGAGATTGTGGCTCTGCATCGCGTGGCTGCGCAGAAGCCGGCCCGTCCCCGTGACCTTGAACCGCTTCTTCGCACCGGAATTCGTCTTCTGCTTTGGCACCTCAGGCTGCTCCCACTTCTCGTCCGGCATTCCTCTCGGGCGCGATCACCATCGTCATGTTGCGTCCGTCGAGTACGGGCGACGCCTCGACGTGGCCGAGCTCCTTCACGTCCTCGGCGAGGCGCATGAGGAGCTCGTGGCCCTTCTCAGGATGTGTTGTCTCGCGGCCTCGGAACATGATCGTAACCTTCACCTTCGCGCGTTGCTGCAAGAACCTGGCGACGTGGCCCTTTTTCGTCTCGTAGTCGTGGATCGAGATCTTCGGGCGGAGCTTGATCTCCTTGACGTGAACCTGCGACTGGTGCTTGCGCGCGAGCTTCGCCTTCTGCTCCTGCTCGTACCGGTACTTGCCGTAATCCATGATCCGGCACACCGGCGGGTCGGCGCCCGCTGCGACTTCCACCAGGTCGAGGTTCTTCGAGAACGCGTATTCGAGTGCCTCGTCAGTCGGCTTGATACCGACCTGCGTCCCATCCGAGTCGACCAGCCGCACACGTGGGACGCGAATCTGCTCGTTGATCCGCGGCTGGGACACGACTGGCCTGACGGGCTCGAACGCTCGCCGCGACCTCAAGGCGCCATCACCAAGTCTGCAGGTACTCCCTTCTTCAAACGACGAATGGCTGCACGCAGCAGCCAACCATCCTCACGGTTTCCGGTTGAACCTCCGCCAAGCCTAGGGCCCCGGAGGTGAGGAACTGATCGCTCCTGCTTGCAGGCTCACAGGGTAGCAGCTTGCTCGATCTCGTCCAGCACGGCGCTGCGATCCTTTACGATCACGTCACGTTTGCCCCGCACGCGGAGCGCGAGCGTGCCGCCGTCGGCCTCCTTGTCGCCGTAGACGAGCACGTAGGAAATCTTGTCGAGCTCGGCACCGCGGATGCGCTTGCCGAGCGTCTCGTCGCTGGCGTCGACGTCGACGCGGATGCCGCGAGCGCGGAGCTCGTCTGCGACATCGGCGGCTCCGGTGCGGTGGGGCTCGGCGACGGGGATCACCCGAGCCTGGATCGGCGCCAGCCAGGCGGGGAACGAGCCGGCGTAGTGCTCGATCAGGATTCCCATGAAACGCTCGAGCGACCCGAGCAGCGCGCGGTGGATCACGTACGGCATGTGCTCGTGGTTGTCCGCGCCCGAATAGACGAGCCCGAAACGATGCGGCATCTGAGAGTCGAGCTGGATCGTTCCCATCTGCCACGAGCGGCCGAGGACATCAGTCATGTGGAGGTCGATCTTCGGGCCGTAGAAGGCGCCGTCGCCCTCGTTGAGGACGTAGTCGATGCCCTGGCGCTCGAGCGCCGCCCGGAGCGCACCCTCGGTGAAGTCCCATTCGTCGTCCGAGCCGAGCCTGTTTTCGGGCCTCGTCGAAAGCTCGAACGTCGCCTCCATGCCGAACAGGTCGTACAGGTAGGCGGCGTAATCGAGGCAGCCGAAGATCTCGTCCTCGATCTGATCTGCCGTGCAGAAGATGTGGGCATCGTCCTGGGTGATGTGGCGCACGCGCAGGAGCCCGTGGAGGGTTCCACCCGGCTCGTCCCGGTGGAGCGTCGACGATTCGGCGAAACGGATCGGGAGCTCGCGATAGCTTCGGAGCTGGCTACCGAAGAGGAGCATGTGGCCCGGGCAGTTCATCGGCTTGAGGCCGTAGGTCTTCTCGTCCTTCGGGATGAGGAACATGTTGTCGCGGTACTTCTCCCAGTGGCCGGAGATCTCCCAGAGCTCGGTGTCATAGATCAGCGGCGTCTTCACCTCGAGGTAGCCGCGACCGGCGTTCTCGCGGCGGCGAAGGTCCTCAAGCTCGTTCCACACCACCATGCCGCGCGGATGCCACAGCGGCGATCCCGGCGAGTGCTCGTCGAAGTGCACGAGATCGAGCTCCCGTCCGAGCCGCCTGTGATCGCGCCGCTTCGCCTCTTCCAGCCGTTCGAGGTGCGCCGCGAGATCCTTGGGGTCGTAGAACGCGGTTCCGTAGATCCTGGTCAGCTGCGGGTTTCGCTCGTCGCCGCGCCAGTAGGCTCCCGCGAGTGACAGGAGCTTCACAGCATTGATCGGCACAGCGTTCTGGAGGTGGGGGCCTCGGCAGAGGTCCGTGAAGTCGCCCTGGCGGTAGAAGGAGATCTCGCCGCCGGCCGTGTCGACGAGCTCGACCTTGTAGGGCTCGCCCTCGGCCTCGAAGATCCGCTTCGCCTCGTCCCGGTCGACCTCCCATCGCTCGAAGGTCCGGCCCTCGGCGATCTCGCGCTCGATCTCGGCCTCGAGCGCCGCGAGATCCTCCTCGGTGATCGGCTCGGGGAACTCGAAGTCGTAGTAGAAGCCATTCTCGATCGGCGGCCCGATCGCCACCTTCGTCCCCGGGTGAAGCCGCCGCGCCGCCTCGGCGAGGAGGTGAGCCGCTGAGTGGCGCAGTACGAAGAGCGCGTCTGGGTCGAGCCGGTCGCGCGTGGTGAGGATCTGGATTCGCGCCTCCTCCGGAAGCGCCAGCCGCAGGTCCTGCACGTGGCCGTTGGCGCGTACGAGGACGGCCTGCTCGGCGAGCTTCGGCCCGATCGCGCGCGCGGCGTCGAGCCCGGTCGCGCCGTCGGCCAGCTCGAGCTCGATCTCGTCGGGAAGAACGACCTTCACGAGCCGGATTCTACGGGCGTCCATCAAGCACGCTCGCAGGCGACGCCGACGGATGAAGATACTGACTGATGCGAATCCCGTCGGGGCTCGACTGGTGGGGCGCGACGGCCGAGGGTGCGGCCTGGCTCAACAGGCTTCCTGCCATCGGGGACGCTTGCTGCCGGCAATGGCGCCTCGAGCTCGGCGAGCCATTCGAGCCGTCGAGCGTCTCATACGTCACGGCGGTAACCCGCGCGGATGGGTCGGCCGCCGTCCTGAAGATCAACTTCCCAGAGCACGACAGCGAGCGCGAGGCGGACGCGCTCGCGTTCTGGCGGGGTGTCGGCGCGGCGCGCCTCCTGGAGCGGGACGACGCCCGTCGCGCGCTGCTCGTCGAGCGCTGCGATCCGGGGACGCAGCTGTGGGCGATCGCGGACGAGGAGGACGCGAACGCGATCGCTGCCGGTGTGCTGCGCCGGTTGTGGCGACCGGCCCCGCCCGGTCACTCGTTCCGGCTTCTGGCTGACGAGGCCGTGCGCTGGGCCGAGGAGATCCCGGAGGACTGGGAGCGCCACGGCCGGCCGTTCGAGCGCTCGCTCGTCGACCTCGGTGTTGCCGCTCTATGCGAGCTCGGGCCGTCGCAAGGTGAGCAGGTCGTCCTCCACCAAGACTTCCACGGCGGGAACGTCCTTCGGGCAACGCGCGAGCCGTGGCTTGCGATCGATCCGAAACCTCTGGTTGGCGAGCGCGAGTTCGACACAGCCTCGCTGCTGCGCGACCGCGACCCGGCGCTCGCCGGGGGCGTGACGAGACGCCTCGACCAGCTCTCGGCCGACCTCGGCCTCGACCGCGAGCGGATGCGGCTGTGGGGCATCGCCCACGCGCTCGCGTGGGGAGCCACGCCGAGTGGGTGGCTCCCGGACATGGTCATCTACGCCCGGCTCCTGGCCGCCGCGGGTCAGTCTCGCGGCTCGCGTGGGGCGTAGCGGTTATGAAGCATGAGCGCGTTGCCGTCTGGATCTCGGAAGTTGGCCATATGGCAGACGCCGCTGTCGATCGTGTCCGCGACGAACGAGATGCCGCGTGACTCGAGCTCGGCGCGCGCAGCCGCAACGTCTTCGACGTGTAGCGCCACAGGAACCGTATTCGGCTGGAAGGCGATGCCGAGCCGCTCAGACACGATCAACGCGATGGTCACGGTGCCCGTCTCGAACTCGGCGCCGACGGGATCCATCCCGGCGCGCTGCCACACGCTGGAGCGCAGCAGGCCAAGCACGTTGCCGTAGAAGTCCATCGCCGCATCGAGATCGCCGGTGGGCAGCGACACGAAGTCGACGCCCGTGACGAGCGCTGTTGGGGTTGTCATCGACGTGCTCCTCGGTCGGGGTTCAGGCGCCAATGATGCCCGCAGCCGCGGCCGCGCGTTGGGCCGCTGAACGTCGCCCACTACGCGTTGGCCGGAAGGATCTGCGTCACGAAGCGAAGCCGTCGAGCAGCTCCTCCTCCGGGACGTTGAGCGCGGACGCGCCGTCACCCTCGCCGACGCCCGCGAGCGCGAAATCGCGATCCCCCGTGTCGGCGGGGATGTAGCTCGCGATTGCACGCCGGATGACTTCCGCCTGTGAGACGCACTCCTACCTGGCAAGGCCGGCGAGACGATCGATCTCCGCTTGCTCGAGGTGGACGCTTATCTTCCTCACGAACTGCAGGGTACGCGCCGACGCGAAGCGGCTATCCCTTCAGACTGCGATATCTGCGGATCAGCGTGTTCGTCGAGGAGTCATGCGCGAGTTCGGGCTCGTCTGCCGCCTCGAGCTCAGGGATGATCCGCTTGGCGAGCACCTTGCCGAGCTCGACGCCCCACTGGTCGAAGGAGTCGATGCCCCAGATCGCGCCCTGGGTGAACACCGCGTGCTCGTAGAGGGCGATCAGCGTTCCCAGCGTCTCGGGCGTGAGTTTCTCGGCGAGGATCGTCGTCGACGGCCGGTTCCCCTCGAACGTCTTGTGCGGAACGAGCGCCTCGGGGACGCCTTCCGCCCGTAGCTCGTCGGGTGTCTTGCCGAAGGCGAGCGCCTCAGCCTGGGCGAAGACATTCGACATCAGGATGTCGTGGTGCTCGCCGAGCGGGTTCAGCGTCTTGCCGAAGCCGATGAAGTCGCAGGGGATGATCGAGGTTCCCTGGTGAATCAGCTGGTAGAAGGAGTGCTGGCCGTTCGTGCCCGGCTCGCCCCAGTAGACCGCGCCGGTCTCGTATTCGACGGTCGTGCCTTCGAGCGTGACGTGCTTGCCGTTCGACTCCATCGTCAGCTGCTGCAGATACGCCGGGAAGCGCTTCAGGTACTGCTCGTATGGGAGCACCGCCACCGTCTGGGTGCCGAAGAAGTTGCGGTACCAGACCGCGAGGAGGCCCATCAGCACCGGCAGGTTCTCGGCGAAGGGCGTGGTGCGGAAGTGCTCGTCCATCGCGTGGAACCCGGCGAGCATCTCTTCGAAAGCGTCCGGGCCGACCGCGAGCATCGTCGAGAGCCCGATCGCCGAGTCCATCGAGTAGCGCCCGCCGACCCAGTCCCAGAAGCCGAACATGTTGGCCGGATCGATGCCGAACTTCACGACCTCGTCGCGGTTCGTCGAGACCGCGACGACGTGCTTCGCGATCGCCGACTCGTCGCCGAGGCCGTCGAGGAGCCATGCGCGTGCCGTGTGCGCGTTCGTCATCGTCTCGAGCGTCGTGAATGTCTTCGACGAGACGACGAACAGCGTCTCTTCCTGCTCGAGATCGCGAACCGCTTCGGCGAAGTCGGTGCCGTCGACGTTCGACACGAACCGGAAGTTCATGTCGCGCCGCGAGTAGTGCCTGAGCGCCTCGTAGGCCATGACCGGCCCGAGGTCGGAGCCGCCGATCCCGATGTTGACGACGTTCTCGAGCGCCCTGCCCGTGTGGCCCTTCCACTCCCCGCTGCGTACGCGGTCGGCGAACGCACGCATCCGATCGAGGACGTCGTGTACCTCCTTGACGACGTCGACCCCGTCGACGACGAGCGATGCGCTGCGCGGCATGCGCAACGCGACGTGGAGAACCGCGCGATCCTCCGTGATGTTGATGTGGTCGCCCGCGAACATCGCGTCGCGGCGCTCGGCGACGGCGGACTCCTCGGCGAGAGCGACGAGCAGCCTGATCGTCTCGTCAGTGACCCGGTGCTTCGCGTAGTCGAGGTAGAGCCCGCACGCCTCCAAGGCCATGCGCTCGCCGCGCTCCGGATCGCCATAGAAGAGATCGCGCAGGTGAGTGCCGCCGATCTCGGCGTGATGCTTCTCGAGCTCACTCCAAGCCGTACGCTGGCGAAGCGGCCGCGGTGCGGTGGTCTGGGCCATCGTGGGTTCCTCCTCGTTGCGCAGTCGGTGGACTGTGTCGAAGTCCGCCCGGGACGTTACGCGGCGCCGGCCGAGACAAGCCCGCCGAAATCCAGATCGACGAGCTCGCCGATCCGGTCGATCGAGATGTCTGCCGCCGGATACTCCGCCAGCACCTTCGGGTCGTTTGCGTAGTGGCCCTGCCGCGGGAAGACCGTTGTGACCCGATCACCCCACGCCTTCTTCACCGCCGTGAGGATGCGGAGCTTGTCGTCGATGAGGACGTAGTGGCGCGCGGGATACCGTCGCTCGACGTCGTCGAGCTCCTGCTCCTTGTGGATGTAGACGAGGATGTTCCCCTCGAACTCCTCGAACAGGCCGGAGCGGTGGATCTTGCGCGGCTGGAAGACGACGTCGCCGTCCGTCAGGATCACCGGCCGGCCAAACGCGCGAACGTGCTGCACGGCGTCCAGGGCAGCGGGATAGAGCCGATTCGCGAACGGGTAGTCGATCAGATAGGGCGAGACGGCCAGCACGTGCGAATCGTGCCCGTGCGCGATCCGGTATCGCTGGAGGGCACCGAGATAGTCGACGTAGCCGAGGTCGGCCCGCAGCTCCTCGAGGATGGCGAAGTAGTCGGTGGCGCGCTCCTGGCCCACCTCCCGCTCGAGGAAGGCGTGCAGATCCGCGATCACCCGGTCGTTGTCGATCAGCGTGTCGTCGACGTCGAACAGGAAGACGACGTCATGGGTATCCGTCACGAGACAGCCTCCAGGCTCGGGTTGTGCCAGCCGCCGATCTGCCGCGTCAGGCGATCGGCCTCCTCGGGGCCCCAGGTCCCCGGGGCATACGAATGGAGCGGGGTCTTGCCCCTGAGGATCGGATCGACGATCCGCCACTGCGCCTCGACCGCATCCTCGCGCGCGAAGAGCGACTGATCGCCCACCATCGCGTCGCGGAGGAGCCGCTCGTACGGCGCCCTGGCGCCGGGCTCGTGATGGCCGGCGATGAGCTCGACACGCTCGCCCGTCATCTGCTCGCCCGGCACCTTCGCGCGCGCGCCGAGCGCGATGACGACCTCGGGCCCGAGCCGGAACCGGTAGTAGTCGCCCTGGGGCGGCTCGGGCTCTCCGAAGACGACCTGCGGAGGTGGCTTGAGCTCGACGATGACCTCTGTCGTCGTCAGCGGAAGGCACTTCCCAGCGCGGATGAAGAAGGGGACGCCCGCCCAGCGCCAGGTGTCGATCGTCAGCTTGACCGCCGCATACGTCTCGACCGTGGACGCGGGCGCGACCCCTTCCTCGTCGTGATAGCCGTTGAACTGCCCGCGAACGACGTTCGCCGGGCGGAGAGGCTCGATCGCGCGGAGAAGCGTCGCTTTCGCATCTCGGCCCGCATCGGGCGCGTTCGAGGAAGGAGGTTCCATGGCGAGGAGGGTCGCGACCTGGAGCAGGTGGTTCTGGACGACATCGCGAATCGCGCCGGCCTCGTCGTAGAACCTTCCTCGCCCCTGCACGCCGAAGTCCTCGGCCATCGTGATCTGCACGCTCTCGACGTAGGACCGGTTCCAGATGGGCTCGAGGAACGCGTTGGCGAACCGAAAGTAGAGGAGGTTCATGATCGGCTCCTTCCCGAGGAAATGGTCGATCCGGAAGATCGACCGCTCGGGAAAGACAGCGTGAAGGGTCGCGTTGAGATCCTCGGCCGAGGCGAGATCGTGACCGAACGGCTTCTCGACGACGACGCGGGCGTTCTTCGCGACGCCCGACGACGCCAGCCCTTCGACGACCGTTTCGAAGAGGGACGGCGGGATCGCGAGGTAATGGAGCGGACGAGACGCGCCGTCCAGCCTCGCACGGAGCTCGGCGAACGTCGCGGCGTCCCCGTAGTCGCCGTCGACGTAGTGAAGGAGCGACGAGAGCCGCGCGAATGCCGTCTCGTCGACGGGGCCGTGGTGCTCGATACTCTCCCGCGCGCGCTGCTTCAGCTGCTCGAGATCCCAGCCCGCCTTCGCGACGCCGATCACGGGCACGTCGAGGCCGTCGTTCTGCACGAGCGCGAGCAGGGCGGGAAAGATCTGCTTGTGCGCGAGATCGCCGGTGGCGCCGAAGAAGACGAGCGCGTCCGACCGTTCGGCACTCATGGCTCCGCCGGGTGACGTCGATCGGTGAGGTCGAGGAGCTCGTCCGTCACGGCACTGGGCTCCATGTCGGTGATGAGCCTGATCGGACGATCCTTTCTCAGGTAGTTCCAGCCCCAGGAGAAGAACACGGCGAACCGGTTACGGAAGCCGACGAGATAGTAGAGATGGATGGTCAGCCACATCGTCCAGCCCAGGAAGCCGGTGAACTCGAGCTTCCCAAGCGTCGCGACCGCGGCGTTTCGTCCGATCGTGGCCATCGTTCCCTTGTCTCGGTACTCGAACGGGCCGGCTGAACCCCCGGAGCCCGCGACTGCGGAGAGGATCGACCGCGCGACGTACCTCCCTTCCTGCATCGCCGGCGGGGACAGCATCGGAAGCTCGCCGCCCTCGGACTGCACCGAGGCGAGGTCACCGATCACGAAGACACCGTCGGCGCCCGGAAGCCGAAGGTGGTCGTCGACCTCGAGCCGTCCGGCGCTGGTGCGAGGGAGCTCCGGGGCGCCAGTCGGCTCCGACGCCCGGACGCCGGCCGACCAGACGATCGTCCTCGTGAGGATCGCGGCACCCGTCGAGAGCGTGACGTGGTCGGCCGTGGCTTCCGTGACGAGGGCCGCCGTCTCGACGTCGATCCCGCGACGGGTCAGAACCTCCCGCGCGTAGCGGCCAAGTCGGGGCGAGAACGCCCCGAGGAGGTACTCCCGGCCTTCGCCGATCACTATCCGGGCGAGATCGAGCCCGAGATCCGGGTAGTCACGGCCGAGGACGAGATGCAAGAGCTCGTTGAGAGCTCCCGCGTACTCCACGCCGGTAGGCCCTCCTCCGACCACCACGAACGTGAGCCATGCTCGGCGCTCGTCGAGGTCGTCGGCCTGAGACGCTCGCTCGAGGCACGCGAGCACGTGGTTGCGAAGCGCCTGCGCCGCTCCGAGCGTCTTCATGCTGATCGTCGCACCGGCGAGGCTCTCGTTGCCGAAGTAGTTGTCCGTGCTGCCGGTCGCCAGCACGAGGTAGTCGTACGCGACCTCGTCCCCGTCGGCCGTCTCGAGCGCCCTGCGGGTGAATGCGGTCCCGGTGACGTGCTTCTGGAGGTAGCGGATGTTCGGGGACCCTCGGAAAATCGCGCGATACGGCTTGGCCACGTCTGGAGCGGTCAGGAGAGCCGTCGCGACCTGGTAGAGGAGCGGGGTGAAGAGGTGGTAGTTGCGGCTGTCGACGAGCACGACGTCGACCGGCTTGCCGTCGAGGGCCTTCGCGCAGGAGAGACCGCCGAAGCCTCCACCGACGATCACGACGCGAGGTCTCGTCATTCCTTCCAATTCTTCCACCCGGAGGGAGTGTCACGATAGGCCCGGTGGAAGCCCTTGCCATCGCGGCGTCGCTCGCGCTCGCCTTTATCCTCGGCGTCAGTGACGCACCGAACGCGAGCTCGGCGCTGATCGCATCGAGGACAGCGGGCTATCGGGCGGCAACCGCGTTTGCGTTCGTCTTCCACGCGCTCGGCGGGTTCGTGAGCGGCACCGCGGTCGCGCTCACGATCACGACGCTGATCCATGTCCCGGGCAGCGACGTCCCCGCGGCGTTCGCGGCAGGTGGGCTCTCGGCCGTCGTCTTCGTCGCGGTCGCAACGCGGCTCGGGATCCCGACGAGCGCGAGCTTCGGCCTCGTCGGCGGGCTCATCGGCGCCGCGCTCGTACAAGGCGGAGCGGACGCTGTCACATGGGGTGGCCTCAACGGCTTTCACCCGGTTGGGACGCTCGGCGTGCTGATCGGCCTGGTGATCTCCCCGCCGATCGGCATCGGAGTCGCCTGGCTCGCTCGGCGTGGGATCGACATCGTCCTCCGCCGCGCCACCCGCCGAGCGCTCCGACCGGTCCGAGCGGCGATCTGGGTCGGGGCCGCCTCCGTCGCGTTCAGCGACGGGTCGAACGACGGGCAGAAGGCGATGGGCCTCGCGGCCGGAGCGCTCGTCGCGACCGGCTCGCTGCAGGAGTTCTCGATCCCGTTCTGGCTGCGCGCCGCCGTCGCGCTCATCCTCGCACTCGGGACAGCGATCGGCGGGCGGCGTATCGTCCGCACCGTGGGAACGGGGCTCTACCAGGGTGGACCAGTCGACAGCCTCGGCGCGCAGGGGTCTGCGGCCGCCGTCATCCTCGGCGGCTCGGCGCTCGGCTTTCCCATCTCGACGTCGACCGTCGTCGCATCTGCTGTTGTCGGGGTGGGAACGGGTAGGCGCTTCCGCCACGTACACTGGATCACCTTCTCCCGCACCGTCTCGGCGTGGGCGATCACCGTTCCCGCGTGCATCGGCATCGGTGCGCTCCTCTACGCCCTCTTCCAGCTCATCGGATGAACAGGCTCCGGCGCTTCTTCCACGAGGAGTACCCCGACGTGCTGGGTCTCCTGCGGCACCAGGCGGCCGTGACGGTAGGCGGAATGGAGGCGTTCGCCACCTGGTCTGTCCACGGCGACGCGGCGCGCTCGCTCGCCGTGCGCGAGGCCGAGCACACCGCTGACGCAACGCGCATCGAGCTGCTCAAAGCGCTGTCGATCGCACTCACGACACCGGTCGACCAGGAGGACATCTACACGCTGTCGGAGCGTCTCGACGCCGTGATCAACGGCGCGAAAAATATCGTCCGGGAATCCGAGGTGCTCGGCATCTCGACGGACGAGCACACGGCGGCGATGGGCGAGCTCGCTCTCGAGGCGACGCGCCATCTGGTCGCAGGGCTCGACGTCCTCGGGAACAAGGAGGCGCATCCCGGCGAGCATGCGGATGCCGCGATCAAGGCCGCGCGGAGGATCGACCGGGCGTATCGCGACGCGATCGCGGGCCTGCCCGCGGACGTCGACGCGCGCAAGCAGATCCAGACGATCGAGGTCTATCGCGGGTACCTAGAGATCGCCGAGGCAGCCGTCCACGTCGCGACGCGCACCTGGTACGCGCTCCTGAAAGCGGGGTGAGACGTTTCAGCGTGGGTGGTGCGCGATCGAGGCGTGCACCGATTCAATCCGCGCCCACATGTCCTGGATCTCCGCCGATGAAGACGACGAGGGCGACGAGGGTCACGATCCCGCCGACGATCCTTCTGGATCAGCGGCAGCGCGCCGGAGATGCCGCCCTGGTCGTAGCCGAAGAGCAGGCCGGCCAGGAAGGTGACGACCCCGACCATGAGCAGCCAGAAGCGCAGCCTGTGCACCGGTTTCGCCACGTCTTGCACGATCTCGGTCACCGCAGCCTCCCCTCTCCTACCCCACCGCCGGCGCGATGCTAACAGCGCCTCCGGCCAGAATCGCGAGGGTTCAAATGAGGCGCTTACGAACGCCTACCCGAGACGTTCTTCTCGAGCCACGCCGTGCCGCCGCACATCGGGCAGCGCTCCGGCAACCGCTCGACCGCGATGCCGTAGCCGCAGTCGCGGCAGGCCCGGCTCCGCAGAGGAGTCTCGGGTGGAGCAAGCCTCTCGCGATCGGCCTGGCGTGGAAGCGCGACGATCGCGAGAGGCTCGCTCACACCGTGACCGTAGCCCGAGCCCGGCACGAGATGGGCAACGGGGCGGTGAAGGCGGTGTGTCGGTCTTTCCACAGCCGCTCGACGCCCGGCGCCTGAGGGGAGGGG
>JBBQXH010000013.1:0-15580 GCA_038209835.1 Gaiellales bacterium
GCTCCTTGGCGAGTCGGCTCGGGATCGTGCGGATCTCGTCCAGACGCTCCGATCGCTCGTCGACGGCGACGGGCCGGGTGGCGACGCCGAGGATGCCATTCGCCGCGCGCTGGTCGAGACCGTCCTCGCCGACTCGAGGGAGGCCCTCGTCGGGGCGCTCGACGAGTCGCTCCTGGGGCTTCGGCCGAGACCCCAGGTGACCACGGCGGCGCGCGTCGTGGCTGCCAGCTGAGCTACGCGTCTTCCACGACGATGCCGGGTCGATTCCGACACAATCCGTGACGCTTCGGAGCGTTTTTCGACGCTAACGTCGAGGAATGAGCGAAGTCACACGTGTCCTCGAGCGGCTCGAGCGGATCGACGAGCTGCGCCGCAGCGGCGCTGGATCGCAGGAGATTCTCGCGGAGTTGCGCGGCCTGATGGGTGACGGCGAGGCCTGGGCGGCCGCGGAGGGCGTGGGCGTGGAGCGTGCCCGGGCGGCGCTCGTCGAGCTCGACGCCGCCCTCGCGGGCGCGGGCGGAATGGCGTCAGAGCGCCGAGCGGCTGGCGAGAGCTCCGAAGGGGGGTGCGCCCCTGGGGATCAATTGCGGACGAATGCCGTCGTATAGGATCGCGCGCCGTGCCTCGCTACGGTCCGCCAGACGCGCTCGAGACGCCTCGGTACTCGGGTATCAGGACGTTCATGCGGGTTCCGCACGTTCGCGAGACGGTCGATGTCGACGTCGCCGTGATCGGAATCCCCACTGACGACGCTGTCTCCTTCCGAAGTGGCGCCAGGTTCGGGCCGGAGGCGATCCGGAGCGCATCGGCGCTGATCCGCAGCTTCAACCCGCTTCTCCGGGTGAACGTTGCCGAGCGGCTGTCGATCGTCGACTGGGGCGATGCCCCGACAGTTCCGGGCTACACGACGGAGTCGCTCGAGCGAACGCGGCGCGCCGTCGAGGAGGTCGCGCGGGCGGGAGTCGTCACACTCTGCCTCGGCGGTGACCATACCGTCCTCCTGGCCGAGCTTCGGGCGCTCTCCGCCGTCCACGGGCCGCTCGTGCTCATCCAGCTCGACGCGCATCACGACCTCTGGGACGAGTACTTCGGGCAGAAGGTCTTCCACGGCAGCGTCGTTCGCCGGGCGGTGGAGGAAGGCCTGATCGACCCGGCCAGATCGGTTCAGGCCGGGATGCGAGGGTCCCTCTACGGCCCCGGGGACATGACGATGCCTGCCGAGCTCGGGATCGACAGCCTCTGGTACGAGGAGCTGGCGGCACTGGGTCCGGCCGGGTTCTCGGAGCGAGTCCGCGAGCGGGTCGGTCAGGCGCCGTGCTTCCTGTCATTCGACATCGACTTCGTCGACCCGGCCTTCGCGCCCGGAACCGGAACGCCCGAGGTGGGAGGGCCGACGAGCCGTGAGGCGTTGACGTACGTGCGATCGCTCGCGGGACTCGACTTCCGTGCGTTCGACTGCGTCGAGGTTTCACCTCCGTTCGACCCCTCCGGGGTGACGGCGCTCTTGGCGGCGAACGCGTGCTTCGAGATGCTCTCGTTGCTCGCGATCAGGCGTTAGGGACCTGCGGCGACGAAGAGGTGCTTCTCGAGACGCTCGAGCCCTGCCAGGTCGTGGACGTCCTCGTCGAGGAACGGCACCTCGAGTAGCGGCTTCGCGCCGAGGCGACGCGTCAGGAGCGTGACGTTCTCCCGATCCCGGTCGGCGAGCGACTGATACGCGAGAAACGCGTCGCCGACTCTGTTCGCCAGCTCCGGGGGTAGGTCCGCCTCGGCGAGCTGCGTGCTTGCGGCGCGGCGCAGCGCAGCCTCCGAACGTTGCCGCTCGTCGCCAAGGATCGCTGGATGCACCTTGTTGACGATCACACCGCCGAACGGCAGCTCCGCTTCGACCAGCTTGCGCCAGAAGAACACGGACTCCTCGATCGGCCGCCGCTCGGGCGCCGTGACGAGCAGGAAGACGGTCAGCGGATCGCCGAGGAGCGCGCGAACGGCCGTGGCCCGGTCCTTGAACCCGTCGTACATCCCGTCGAACGCGAGCAGGAACTCGGTGATATCCGAGAAGAGGGAGACGCCGATCACGCGCTCCACCGCCTTCCAGATCAGCAGAGATCCACGTCCGAGCGCCCGGAGGCCGAGGCCGCCTGCCTTCAGGCCGCCCTCCATGACCATCCGGAGCGTCTTGCCCTCGATGAAACGCGTGATCCGGTCGGGGGCGTCGATGAAGTCGAGAGCGTTCCGGCTCGGCGGAGTATCGAGCACGAGAAGGTCGTACTCGCCCGAGGCGTGCAGCTCGTAGAGCTTCTCCATCGCCATGTACTCCTGCGACCCGCCGACGGTGCTCGAGATCTGACCGTAGACCCGGTTGCGCAGGATCCTGTCGCGCGCATCGGGCGAGGGCGCGTACTCCTCGATCATGTGGTCGAACGTGCGCTTGGCATCGAGAGTGATCGCGAAGAGTTGACCGGCAGCGTCGGCGAGCTCGACCTCGTGCGCCTCGTCGCCGAGCTCTTCGAGCCCGAGCGAGTTCGCCAGCCGGCGGGCCGGGTCGATCGTCAGCACGCACGCGCGCTTCCCGCGGCGCGCTGCACCGAGCGCGATCGCAGCGCTCGTCGTCGTCTTGCCGACGCCGCCCGACCCGCACACGACGATGATCTCGCGCTCGTCGACGAGCGACTCGAGGTTCATTCGATCTCCTCGAGCGTCGGCGAGAGCTGCGCGGCGAGCTCACCGAGCGCGTCGAGGTCGATGTCCGCCCGGAAGATGAACGGAAGCTCGATCTGGGGGAGCGGCACCTCGGCGGCGAGCCGTGCAACCTCGGCGGCCTGCTCCGTCCGGCGGGCGATCTGTGAAAGCGCGGCACGGGTGGCCGCTGCTCCCGTGGCGCCCGCCGGTGTGCAGGATCTGATCAGATCCTTCTCGGCCTCGGTGAAGAGCTCGGGGACCATCGCGTTCACGATCGTGCAATCGGCTTCGAGACCGATCTCGCGAAGGCGTCCAACGGCATCAATCGTCTCGTTCACCGGCATCTCCTCGGGGAGCGTGACGAGAGCGATCCCCGTTCGGCTCCTGTCTGCGATCAGATCGGCGATCTTCCGGGACTCGTCGCTCACGCGGCCCACGCGGGCGATCTCGGCGAATTGCTGCGGCGTCTTCAAAAGGCCGACTCCGTGGCCCGTCGCTGGTGCATCGACGACGACGAGGTCGTAGCGCGGGGATCCGTCCCGGAGCTGGAGCTCGGTGAGGTGCATGATCTTGCCGAGCGTGACGATCTCGCGCAGCCCCGGCGCAGCGGCTGCCACGTACCCGAGCGCTCGGCTCTCGGCGAGGCGCTCGGCGATCGCTCGCACGCGGATGGTCATCACGATGTACTCCTCGAGCGCGTGCTGCGGATCGATCGAGAGGCCCGTGAGGTTCGGGTAGAGCGGCGTCTCCTCGGTCGAGGCTGCCCCGTCGTTGAACAGCTGGCCGAGTTGATCCTGCGTTCCGACCTCGACCGCGATCGTCCGCCTGCCACTCGCCGCCGCTGCGAGCCCGATCGCCGCGGTCACCGTCGTCTTGCCGACGCCGCCCTTACCGGTGACGAGTAGGACCCTGCGGTCGAGAAGAGACACAGCGCTACCGTAGTGTCCGTTACCACCCGCGCGTCGGGTAGTCCGGCCGCAGGCGAGAGTAGGATCACCGGATGAGCGTGGTGCCCGCGAACCTCTTGCCGCAAGGCCGGCGTGCCCCGCGATCCCGCTGGGCAAGCGGGGAAGCGGGGAGTAGAGGCCGAGGAGGATTGTGCTAGCCTGGCACGAAAGAAGGGCGCCATGGTCTCCCTTCTCTCGCGCCTGGATTCGACGGCGCCCATCTCTGAAGGAGTAGCGCTGGGCAAGGTCATCGCGTTCGCCAATCAGAAGGGCGGCGTGGCGAAGACCACGACGACCGTGAACCTCGCCGTGGCCTTCGCCGAAACGGGTCTTCGTGTGCTTGCGGTCGACCTCGATCCGCAGGGCAATCTCACGATGAGTCAGGGCATGAACCCGGACCAGCTCGAGCGCTCGATGTTCGACGTTCTCGTCCGGGCGATGCCGATCGAGGAGATCATCCACCGGGCCGAGGTAGACATTGCGGTCTCGTCGATCGATCTCGCCGGCGCCGAGCTGGCGCTGTCCAGCATGATCGGACGTGAGCGCGCGTTGCAGAAAGCGCTTCTTCCCGTCCGCGGGGACTACGACTACATCCTGATCGACACTCCGCCGTCGCTCGGACTTCTGACGATCAACGCGCTGACGGCGGCCGACGACGTGATCGTCCCGGTTCAGTGCGAGTACCTGTCGCTTCGCGGGCTCGTCCAGCTCCAGAACACGCTGGGGATGATCCGCGAGAACCTCAACCCGGCCGTCGAGATTCGCGGGATCCTGCCGACGATGTTCGACGGACGTACGCTCCACAGCCGTGAGGCGATCGACATGCTGAAGGAGAACTTCGGTGATCTGGTGTTCGAGACCCGCATCCGGAAGACCGTCCGCTATGCGGAGGCGCCGGTGCAGGGAAGCTCGGTATTGAAGTACGAACCGACCGGTTCGGCGGCGAATGCCTATCGCCAGCTGGCCAAGGAGGTGCTGAACGGTGCGACGGCGCGCAAGCATGCGTGAGGGACCGCTCTCGGAGCTCTTCAAGGCGACGGAGGCGGCTCAGCGCCGCGCCGAGCGTCCGCTGACGCCGGTGGAGGACATGCCGACAGTCGAGGCCGCGTTTCCGTTCGAGTCGGAGGAGGCGACCGTGGAGGCAGCTGAGCCCGCAGAGCCACGACATGAGGAGCGGGCCGAGGCAGCTCCGGAGCCTGCGCCTCGCGAGGAGCCACCTGCTTCCCGGATCGCCGAGTTGTCGGTCGAGCGGGCCCCACAGGCTCCTCGGATCTCCCGCGCGCCGCGCGCCGACTCCGCCGCCTACCTGGCCGTCATCCGAGTCGTCGGCGTGGGGGGAGGCGGGCTGAATGCCGTCGATCGGATGATCGAGGCGGGCATCTCGCAGGTCGAGTTCATCGGGGTTAACACGGACATCCAGCAGCTCCGGATGTCGGATGCGCCCATCAAGATGCATATCGGGCGGGAGCTGACCCAGGGGCTCGGTTCCGGCGCCGACCCCGATATCGGGCGCCGCGCGGCCGAAGAAGCGTACGACCAGCTGAAGCATGTGCTTCGCGGATCCGACATGGTCTTCGTCACCGCCGGCGAGGGCGGTGGAACCGGATCGGGCGCCGCACCCGTCGTCGCCAAGATCGCTCGCGAAGTCGGGGCTCTCACCGTCGGCATCGTCACGATGCCTTTCCGCTTCGAGGGAACCCGCCGCCAGGCGCAGGCAGACAGCGGGGTTCATGAGCTGCGTTCCGTCTGCGACACGTTGATCGTCATTCCGAACGACAGGCTGCTCGAGGTGCTCGACCGCTCGACATCGATGCTCGAGGCTTTCCGGATCGCAGACGACGTGCTGCGCCAGGGCGTCCAGGGCATCTGCGACCTGATCACGATGCCCGGCCTTATCAACCTCGACTTCGCGGATGTCCGCACGATCATGCGCGATGCGGGATCGGCGCTCATGGGGATCGGCTTCGCGACCGGGGAGAACCGCGCCAGCGAGGCGGCGCAGCGGGCGCTCAACTCTCCGCTCATCGACGCGGAGATCACCGGCGCCCGAGGCATTCTGCTCTCGATCACGGGAGGCGACGACCTGTCGCTCGTCGAGGTCACCGAGGCCGCCGAGGCGATTCGTGCGGCGGCGACGGAGGACACGAACATCATCTTCGGGGCTACGATCGACCCGAGGTTGAATGGCCAGATCTGGGTGACAGTGATTGCCACCGGGATCGGCAAGTCCCCGAGGCCGGCATCGCCGCGCATGACGACGACGCCGGGCGAGACGCAGGCGCTCGAGCCTCCGAGCTTCCTCCGCGACCTCTAGTACACCGTTCCGGAAGTGCGGCGCGCCCTGGCGGCTGCAAAGCCGCGCCGTTCTTCGTCCTCGGTCGCGCCCATATGTCCGCATATGGGCGCTCCCTGCGTCCTCGCCCACCTTGCTTTTCGCTCGCCAGGATCACACCGAACTTCCGGAACGGTGCACTAGCGCCGCGCGCGCAACGGTGAGCCGTCTCGCGCGGCACGATCCGTCCTCCTCGGTCAGACGTCGCAGTACGCTCTCGCCATGAAGGGCGCAGTCGCCGCCGGACACCCGTTGACCGCCGAGGCGGGCGCGCAGATTCTGGAAGCCGGCGGAAACGCCGTCGACGCCTGCATCGCGGCGGCCTTCGTTGCGTGGGTCGCGGAGAGCCCGCTCACGGGCCCCGGGGCAGGCGGCTTCATGCTCGTTCACCGTGCGCGCGATGCACGAGATCTCCTGCTCGATTTCTTCGTCGAAGTCCCGGGTCGCGTCGGCACCGGGCCTGCCGCGCCGATGCGCCCCGTCGACATTCCATTCGGCGCCGGGGACACCACCCAGAGGTTTCTGATCGGGGCCCCGTCCTGCGCCGTTCCGGGCATGGTTGCCGGGCTCGCGGATGCCCACCGGCTCTACGGCACGATCTCCTGGGCCGAGCTGCTCTCGCCCGCAATCACCCTCGCGCGTACGGGAGTCGAGCTGAACGAGGCGCAGGCGCTGCTTCATCGGGTTCTCGACGCCGTACTCAGGCAGGATCCAGACGGGCGGGCCGTCTACGGCGGTGATCGACGTCTCGAGCGGGGAGAGGTCGTCGTCATGCGCGATTTCGCGACCACGCTCGATGCGCTCGCCGCGGAGGGATCGGCGCTCTTCTACCGCGGGGAGCTCGCGTCGAAGGTGTCGGCGGAAGTGCTCGGTAGAGGCGGTCGCATCAGCCGCGATGACCTCGAGGCGTATCGCGTCGTGTATCGCCGGCCCGTCAAGGCCGCCTACCGCGGTCACGAGGTCGTCTCGAACCCGCCGCCGTCCTCCGGGGGCATCCTCATCGCGTTCGCCCTTCGGTTGCTCGACAGGCTTGGTCCGGGCGGTAACGCGGGATCGGTGGAGGCGGTCGCGCGGCTGGCTGAGATCGCGCGCGCGGCGACGCTCATACGGCGAGGCCGGTTCGTCGCAGACCTTCATCGCGGCGGGCTCGCACGGCGCGTGCTCGATGAGTCCACGATCGATACGGCGTGCCACTCGATCGCCGGCGGGAGGCCGCCGGCCGTCGAGCCCGATCCCTCGGCGCTCCCCTCGACCACACACGTGAGCGTTGTCGACACCAGGGGAAATGCCGCGTCGCTCTCGTCGTCGACAGGGTGCGGATCGGGTGTCGTCGTTCCGGGAACGGGAATCCAGCTGAACAACATGCTCGGCGAGGTGGATCTGAACCCGGCCGGAACAGATGCGCTACCGGGACGCCGCCTGACGAGCATGATGGCACCGAGCCTCGTGCTTGCGCACGGGCGCCCCCGGCTCGTCCTCGGGAGCGCGGGCTCGGAGCGGCTTCGAGGCGCGATCACCCAGACGGTCGTCAACGTCATCGACCACGGCCTTTCGCTCCAGGCGGCCATCGACCGACCCCGGTGCCATCTCGACGGGGACGACCTGCATCTCGAGGGCGGAATCGCCGAGGAGGTGGCGGAGTCGCTCGAGCGCTCGGGTTACGGCGTCGTGCGCTGGCCGGGCCGGACGCGAAACCTCTACTTCGGAGGCGTCTCTGCAGTCGCAGTCGACCCCGACGGGAGCCTCGAGGCGGCCGGCGACCCTCGCCGGGGCGGGGCCGGCGTGGTCGTCGAGTGAACGCCTCCATTCGGCCGGCCCGAGCGCGTGACGCCACGGCGCTCGTGTCCCTTGCGCAGCGGGTCGGTGCGGAGCCGGAAGGCTGGCTCATCGCGGCCGGCGACTGGCGCTCGGTTGGGCAGGAGCGACGCTATCTCCGGCTCGCGGTCCATTCCCGCCACGTCGCCGTCTACGTTGCAGAACGCGAGGAGCGGATCGTCGGGCGACTCACGATCGCGCGAGACGGACATCCGGCAAGCCCGCACGTGGCTGACGTAGGGCTGATGGTCGAACGTGCTGCGCGCGGGCGTGGAGTCGGCACCGCGCTTCTCGCGGCCGCGGAAGCCTGGGCGCGCGATCACGGGGTCTCGAAGATCGAGTTGCACGTCTTTCCGCACAACGTCCCGGCGATCGCACTGTACGAGAGCCTCGGCTACCGGCGAGAGGGGTTTCGCGTAGGTCATTTCCGGCGCGGCGGCGTCCTCCTTGACGCGATTCTCATGGCGAAAGTGCTCTAGGTAACTTGCAGGGCACATTTTAAGCAATAGTGATCTTGCGTAGGCATCCTTCCGACGTGAGCGAATGGAGAGAGCCGGGCACCGGTACGATCGTCGTTGAGGAGACAGATCTCGCGGTCGACGAAGAGCTGTGGACAGACGATTCCGGCGCCGATCACTCCGGCTGGCACTGCGTCAGCACGAGCCCGTTTCCGTGCCCCGCTGCAGGATGCACCTTCGTGGCGGAGTTCATGACCGCCGCGCATCTGATCCTCGTCTGGGAGGAGCGGGACGATCCAAATCTGCTGCGTCACGCCCAGCGGGCCAAGGAAGTCGGCCGCAATCCGCGGGTCGTGGAGTACGAGTCGGGTTTCGGGCCCAGCGCGTCGTACTACCTGTGGGAAGCATCGGGGCGCCCGGTCCACGGCGTCAAGCGCGTGTAAGCAAGGCGGGCGAAGCCCGCCGCGCAGCGGCCGAACAGGCCGCGAAGGTTCGCGGGCCGGAGGTCCGCACAGCACCCAAGGCGGGCGAAGCGCGCCGCGCAGCGGCCGAACAGGCCGCGAAGGTTCGCGGGCCGGAGGCCCGCAAGTGCGGTCCAGCTAGCCTGGACGATCACCGAGTTCTCCCGACAACCGGGATAGAGCTGGAGGACTAGAGACGACGACGCCCGGCTGGTTGGCCGGGCGTCGTCCGATCTGCGGCTCAGCCTCGCTTTCGAGACCAATCGAAAGAAGGAGGGAGCCGCATGTCGCAGGATGACGTGCTCTTCGGCTACCGGTTGCAGCTGTTCGATTATGCGGCTCGTACCTCGGTTAGCGAGGCGTGCCGGGTCTTCGGTGTGCACCGGTCGACCTATTACGTTTGGAAGCGCCGTGTCGAGCGGCATGGTCTTGAGATCCTGCGCCCGCGCGAGCGGCGGGCGCCGCGGATGCCCAATCAGCTCTCGCCGCTTGTGGAGGGGCGGATCGTCGCTTTCGCGCTCGGCCACCCGGGTCTGGGCCCCAAACGGATCGCGGCCGAACTGGCGAAGCCACGCTGGGGCGGTCTCGTTGTCTCGCACAGCGGTGTCTGGCGCTGCCTCAAGCGGCACGGGCTGGGGACGCGGGCCAAGCGACTCTCACTCGTCGCCGGCTACGCCGCCCCGTACGAGCCTCCTCGCGAGCCGGACCCCGTTCGTCACGTCGAGGCAGAGCGGCCTGGTGAGCTGGTCGGCTTCGACTGCTTCTACGTGGGGCGGCTCTCCGGCACGAAGGGCGCCGTCTGGCAGCTGACAGCGATCGACGTCGCCTCCAGCTTCGCCTGGGGCGAGCTCGTCAGTTGCCCGCGTGGCAACCCGACCGGCGAGCAGACCTCCAAGCTCGCGCACCGGGTCGCCGAGGAGCTCGAGACGGCCGATTGGCGGCTCGAGCGTGCCCTCAGCGATAACGGCGGCGAGTTCCGCTCCCGCTGCTTCCGCTCGACACTCAACGCGCTCGGCGCTCGCCACACACTGATCCGTGCCGGGCGACCACAGACCAACGGGGCCGTCGAGTCGCTTCAGCGCACGATCCTCGAAGAATGCTGGAGACCAGCCTTCGCCCGCTACCTGCACGTCCGCCTGACAGGCCTGCGACGAGACCTCCAGCACTACCTGGGCTACTACAACTGGGAACGCGCCCACACAGGCCGCCTGACCCAAGGACGCATCCCCGCCGAGATCGTCTACGGTGCCCACAAGATGAGATCGAGATGAGCCGCCACTGTCGGCACATCTCGGTGGCCGTCCAAGCTAGCCGGGAGGCTCGACCCGCCCGTTCGTCGACGCCCGTTCCTGCGCCGTCTTCGCCCAGACGATCGCTTCGCGAGCGTGATCGAGAAGCCCGGCGAGCCTGACGATCCGCTCCCGCTCGGAGCGGAGCTCGAGGAGCTCCTGCTTCACCTCGACACCGAAGTCGACGCGTGAGGCGAGCCAGTAGGACAGCGCTCCGGTTTCGTCAGTCGGCTCCTCGAGCTCGGCGTCTGCGGCTTCGACCACGCGGCGATACGCGGCCATACATCGCTCGACCTCGGGCTCTGTGGGTCGCTCGCTCTCGTCGTCGAGCGGCGAGACCTGGGCCGTCATGAACGAGCGGCCCGCGGTCTCCTCGTGCAGGCGGAAACGATCGCGTCCCTCCACGACGATGTTGAGGCGGCCGTCATCGAATCGCTCGAGCACCTCGACGACCGCGGCCGTGGTTCCGACTTCCCGAGTCCCCTCGTCGTCTGAGAGGAGCAGCCCGAACTCCCGATCGTCGTCGAGGCACTCGGCGATCAGCTCGCGGTAGCGCGGCTCGAAGATGTGCAGGGGTATACGCTCGCCCGGAAGCAGGACGAGTCCCAGGGGGAAGACGCCGATCTCGTCCATGGGGACAGAGTAAGGTCTCGGAGATGGATCCCGCTCCCCCAGTGCGGATCGAGAGCTCGTTCTTCGCGCGAGCCATCGAGGACATCGTCCCGTACGAGCCCGGGAAGCCAGCCGAGGACGTGCAGCGCGAGCTCCGGCTCTCGCGGGTCGTCAAGCTCGCCTCCAACGAGGGGCCGTTCGGCCCGTTCCCGGCGGCTCTCGACGCCATTCGGGGGCGAGCAACCGAACTGAATCGGTACCCGGACGGCGGCTTCCTCCGCCTGAAGAATGCTCTCGGCGACCTGCACGGCGTCGATCCCGGATGTGTCGCACCCGCAGCGGGGGCGGACGGGGTCGTCCTCTACCTCTCGCTCTCGTCGCTCGATCCAGGCGACGAGGTCGTGTGCGGCTGGCCGTCCTTCCCGAGCTACGTGCTCGACGCGCTGAAGATCGGAGCGCGAGTCGTCCGAGTTCCGCTCGCCGACGATCGGTACGACCCGGACGGCCTACTCGACGCCGTCACCCCGCGGACGAAGCTCGTCTTCCTCTGCAACCCGAACAATCCGACGGGGACGATGGTGAGCCGGACGGCGATCGATGACTACTTCGAACGCGTCCCTGGACACGTTCTCACCGTGCTCGACGAAGCCTATTTCGAGTACATCGACGACCCCGAGTATCCGGACGGGATCGAGGAGTACGTGAAGCGCGGGCGACGATGCATGGTCCTTCGAACCTTCTCGAAGATCTATGGCCTCGCGGGCCTCCGCGTCGGCTACGGGGTCGGCCCGGCGGATGTGGTGACGGCGATTCGCAAGGTTCAGAACGCCTTCGACGTGACCGCAACCGCGCAGGATGCCGCCCTGGCGAGCCTGGAAGACAGGGGTGAGGTCGAGCGCCGACGGGCCGCGAACTCAGCCGCCCGCGTTGAGCTCCTGGCCGGGCTCGAGGCTCTCGGGCTCAGTCCGGCCACTCCTGCGGTCGCGAACTTCGTCTACGTGGACACGGGCAGGGAGGACGCACGGCCGCTCTTCGAGGCGCTGCTGCAGGAAGGAGTGATCGTTCGTCCCCTCGCCGGCTTCGGCGCGCGGGGCGCGATCCGCATCACGGTCGGAACGCCCGAGGAGAACGAGATCTGCCTGAGCGCGCTCGCGCGCGCCGGGCTTGTTTAGCGGCCCTTCCTGAGCCCCGGAGGAGCGTAGCGCCTCCGTCTCGCCGCCTGGCGGCGGCGATGGCACCTTCGCGGCCGCCGTCGGTGTCCGCTGCGCGTCGCTTCGCTCCTTGCTGCGCGGGTGATACGGCCGCTTACGCGGCCTGGACTTCGCGGCTGGCTCCGCCATCCGCTGCGCGTCGCTTCGCTCCTTGCGGTAACTTTCCGGCGTGCCTGAAGGAGCCGGCGGCAGTTCCGCGGGGCTCCTTTCGTGTGCCCCTGGCCTGCGCCTGCTCTTCGGCGCGACGCTTGCCTCGGCGCTCGGCACCTGGCTCGCGTACGTCGCGCTCGTCATCGACGTCTACGACCGGACAGGCAGCGCAGCTTGGGTGAGTGCCCTCCTCTTCGCCGAGTTCGCCCCGATGATCGTCATCGGGCTACTCGCCGGCCCGCTCCTCGATCGCCTACCTCGTCGGCGGGTGTTGATCGCCGCAGATCTCATCCGGGCCGCGGCCTTCTGTCTCGTTCCGTTTGCAGGCAATAGCTTGCAAATCATCCTTATTGCTATGATAGCCGGGGCCGCGACGAGCGCTTTCCGTCCAGCGGTCTACGCGGGGCTCCCGAATCTCGTGTCCGATGGCGATCTGGTACGGGCGAACGGACTGCTCCAGGCGGCCGACAACGCGACAATCGCCGTCGGCCCCGTTCTCGGCGGCCTGCTCGTCGCCTTGGTCGGACCTGCACCTTCCTACTGGCTCAACGCGGCGAGCTTCGCCCTCTCGGCTCTCCTCATCTGGAGAATTCGGGAGAGCCTCGAGACGGGTGAGGCGAAAAGCCGCGGCCACTGGCGAGATCTCGCCGATGGGCTTCGGCTTCTCGGCACCTCGCGAGGGCTCCTCACCGTGGTGGTCGTCTGGAGCGCGGTGATGCTCGGAACCGGAGCGATCAGCGTGTCCGAGGTCGTGCTGGCAAAGCGCGTCTTCGGCGCCGGAGACGCCGGATACGGCCTGATGCTGACGGCTGTCGGCGTCGGCCTCGTCATCGGCAGCCTCCAGGCCGGCCGACTCATCCACGCGAGGGGCGTGAGGTTGCTGTATGCCGCCGGCATCGGCCTCATGGCGGCGGCTACGGCGGCTGCCGCGCTCTCACCGGGAGTCGCCACCGCCAGCATCGCGCTTGCCTTCGGGGGGCTCGGAAACGGCGCCGCGCTGGTTGGCAACGCTATTCTCGTGCAGCGCGACGTGCCCGACCAGGCCCGCGGGCGCGCGTTCACTCTTGCGATGAGCACCAACTACGTAGCCCTCGGGATCGGCATGATCGTTGCGGGTCCCGTGACGGACGCACTCGGTGCCCGTGCGACGTGGGGGATCGCCGCTGGTGTCATCGGGGGGGCTGCCGTGACTGCCGCGGTAATGACTCGCGGCGTCGCGGCTTCGCGCTCCTCCCGGCAGCGTGCCGTCTGATGCCTCGCGAGTTCACCCTGGCGGATCTCAGCGCCGGTGTGCAGATCGGTGACCGCCGCGCCGTCGCTCGCGCAATCAGTCTGGTCGAGAATGGTGACCCACTCGCGGATGAACTGGTACGCCGGGTGTACGGAGCAACTGGCCACGCGTTCTCGATCGGCATCACGGGCGCCCCGGGCGTGGGGAAGTCGAGTCTCGCGGCGGCTCTCGTCGGCCATGTCCGCCCACGCGGGCTCACGGTCGGTGTGATCTCGGTCGATCCCTCGAGCTCCTTCTCGCACGGTGCCGTGCTCGGCGATCGGATCCGCCTGAGCGACCACTTTCTCGATCCAGGGGTCTTCATCCGCTCGATGGCGACCCGAGGACACCTCGGGGGGGTTGCCGAAGCGACCGTGCAGGCCGCGCTCCTGCTCGACGCGTCCGGGAAGGATCTGATCCTGCTCGAGACGGTCGGGACGGGTCAGAGCGAGATCGAGATCGCCCAGATCGCGGACACGGTGCTGCTCGTCCTCATGCCGGGTTCCGGGGACTCAGTTCAGGCGCTGAAGGCCGGCGTCATGGAGATCCCCGACGTGATCGCGATCAACAAGTCCGACCATCCGCACGCGAAGACGATGCTGCGGGAGGTGCGTACCGTTCTCGGCCTTACGCCCGATCGGGAGTGGGTCGCGCCGATCGTCCTGACGGAAGCAGTGCGCGGCGAGGGAATTCCAGAGCTCTGGGCGGCGCTCGAGTCGCATCGCGCCTTCCTCTCGGAGGCGGGAAGGCTCGAGATTCGCCGTCGCCGGAACCTCTCGGCCGAGGTCTTCGCGCTCGCCGGTGGGCGGGCACGGACGCATCTCGAGCAGGCGGTTGAGGACGATCGCGAGCTCGGGCTCCTGCTCGGTGCTGTCGAGCGGCGGGAGGTCGATCCGTTGACCGCCGTCCGCGAGATCCTCGAGCGCGTGTTCAAGATCGGATCAGATGACGGATCGCCCAACCACAGCTGAGATCCGGGACGCGCGCGCCGGTCTTGCGGGAATCGCTCGCCAGACGCCGGTGCAGCGATCCGAGACGCTCTCCCGCTTGGCCGGGCGGCCTACCTACCTGAAGGCGGAGAACCTCCAGCGGACCGGCTCGTTCAAGGTGCGCGGTGCCGTGACGAAGCTGTCGTCGCTCGACCAGGCGGAGCGCGCGGTCGGCGTGATTGCCGCGAGTGCCGGAAACCACGGGCAAGCGGTTGCCTGGGCCGCCAGCGAGGTGGGTGTCCGATCGACCGTGTTCATGCCAGTGAACGCTGCCTTCGCGAAGATCGACGCGACGCGTGACTACGGGGCCGACGTCGTGCTCGCCGGGGAGCTGCTCGACGATTCGCTCGTCGCCGCTCGCGCCAGGGCGGAGGAGACCGGAGCCGTCATCGTGCACCCGTTCGACGATCCCGTCGTCGTCGCGGGCCAGGGCACGCTGGGTCTCGAGCTGGCCGACCAGTTGCCAGAGATTGGAACGATCGTCATTCCTGTCGGCGGCGGTGGTCTCGCCTCCGGCGTCGCGCTCGCGCTAGGCGAGGCACGGCCCGCGGTGAAGCTTGTCGGGGTTCAGGCCGACCGATGCGCCCCGTATGCCGGCGGCATCGTGTTCGGCCCCACAATCGCTGACGGAATCGCCGTCAAGCAGCCGGGTGCGCTCACGCGTCCGATCCTGGACGAACGTCTGGACGATGTCGTGACGGTCTCGGACGAAGACATTGCCGAGGCGATCGTGCTTCTCCTCGAGCGCGCGAAGCTCGTCGTCGAGGGTGCCGGGGCGGCGGGCGTTGCCGCGTTGCTCGCAGGGAAGGTTCCGGGCGACGGGCCGGTCTGCGTGATTCTCTCGGGCGGGAACATCGACGCGAGCCTTCTGACCGAGGTCACGCGGTACGCCCTCACGCGGGGCGGGCGTCACCTTGTTGTGCGCACGCGGGTGGCCGATCGACCCGGTCAGCTCGGGCAGCTTCTGACCCGACTCGCAGCCGAGGGCGTGAACGTGCTCGAGGTGACCCACGAACGGGAAGGAATGGATCTGCCAATGGGCGACACCGGCATCGGCCTGATCCTCCTGACGCGCGGCGAGGATCACTGCCGCGAACTACTTGCTGCGATGACCGACTGGGGCTACCCGGTCGGGCGCGTCACGTAGCGCTCGACTCGAAACAACGGGTGGTTCACCGGCCATTTTGGACGCTGCCTGCCGTTCGGGGCCAGACCCCTGGCGGGGTGTGCGCGAATTGGCACAGTTTGATGATGATCTCGGCGCGTGTGGGGTGCATTCCGACACGAAGCGTTGCGACTAGTCCTGCTCGTGCTGGGAACGGCCGGCTGGAGCCGTGTCTGCGCGCGCCATCTGTGGAGCGTCC
>JBBQXH010000014.1:0-15486 GCA_038209835.1 Gaiellales bacterium
GAATCCCCTCGACGTGAACGAGCTGGACGTTCGTCCGCTCGGGAAAGCGCTCGTGTCGCTCGACGAGCGGCCCGAGCTCGAGCAGGGCTTCTCGCTCGGGCAGCCGAGCCCGCTCGATCACGGCATGGGGGTTGCCAACCGTGACGGGGGTGAACTCGATGCTCTGACCGTCGAGGTCGAGCGTCGCCGGCTCGCCCACCATGACGGGGCCCAGCTCCTGCTCGACGACGAGGCCGCCCCGCATCCTCGCTTCGACCTCGCGTGTTCCGACAATGATCGTTACCCGGCTCTCGCCGCAACGCCCGGCCAGCCACCGTGCGGCAATTCGCGTCCCATTCCCTGACAGCTCGGCGGTCGAACCGTCAGGGTTCCAGATCACGATCTCAGCTCGTGAGCCCTCGACGCGCACGACCTCGAGGATGCCGTCACCGCCGATCCCGCGGTGGTAGTCGCAGAGGCGACGCACGAGGGCCGGACCGAGCGCGCCGCTGTCAGCCCGCTCGACGAGCAGGTAGTCGTTCCCGAGCCCGTGCCATTTCGAGAATCTCATCTGCGATCACGCCCACCGGTCGGTTGGCCTGAACGGTAATGATGCCCGGGATCCGACGCATCCACTTCCGCTGGTAGGCGGCGTATCGCATCGTCCTCACATCGATCGCGGCCATGGCGGCACCTACAGGAAGCTGCGTGAATTCGCGCAGGCCAATGAGCTCGCGAGCGGTAGCCGAGATCGGGCCCACGGCTGCGCGGCGTGCCTCCTCGACCCCGCCTCGCTCGACCATCAGTCGTGTACGCGAGACGATTCGCTCTCGAAGAGCCTCTGGCGGCACGTCAAGCCCGAAGATGAGCGTCGGGTGACGAGTCTCCTCCGACCAGAGCCGATCCGCCGGTGGTCGCAGCGACAGGCCCGCCTCGGCCAGCTCGAGTCCTCGCACGATACGGCGGCGGTCGTTCCGATGCACCATGGCAGCCGCTCCCGGGTCGAGCGACGAGAGCATGGCATGTGCGTGGGCGGCGCCACGGCTGTCGTAGAGACGCTCCCACCGTGCTCTCGAGCTCGGCGGCGCAGCCGGTGGGAGCGCGAGGTCGCCGAGAGCCGAGCGGAGGTAGAGCCCCGTGCCACCCGCGAGCACCGGCGTACGGCCGTCAGCGAGCGCCCGGTCGACCTCGGCGTGCGCAAGCGTCGCGAACTCGCCGACGGATCCCTCGTGCTCGAGATCCCAGATCGCGACGAGCCGGGTGGCCCCGCTCGGTTGGTTCGTGAGGATCGGCACACCTCGGTAGACCTGCATCGAATCCGCCGAGATGACCTCGGCACCGGTTCGGTCGCGAAGCGCCTCGGCGACCGGGCTCTTGCCGGAGCCGGTCGGGCCGAAGATGGCAAGGACGAGTGGGGCCTGGATACCGTCCGAAACGGCTGGCTTCCCGGGGCCGCCGCGGGCCTCCCTCCGGTTCAAGCCTACTCCCTGATGATGCGCGTGTGGCGCGCAGGATGTGCCAAGACAGTCACCGAACCGTCACGGATGTCTGCTGGATTCCGCGGAGGGTCGCCGAGGTCGATGCATAGACCTGAACGCAGACGAGCTCGCCTGGTGTCGCATCGCCGACGAAGTTGACCATGGTGTTGCGTCGCGTGCGTCCGCAAAGGAGCGACCCGTCCGTTCTGCTCGGACCCTCCACGAGAACCTCCTCAAGGAGCCCGACTCGCATCCGGTTCCGCTCGGCGGCAACCTGTTGGACGATCTCCACAAGGTGCTCGATTCGCTGTTTCTTGACGTCATCATCGACCTGATCCGGCAGCCCGGCAGCCTCGGTTCCCTGTCTCGGGCTGAACACGAACGTGAATGCGCCGTCGAAGCACACCTCCTCGACCAGCGAGACCGTCTCGTCGAAGTCGAGGTCTGACTCACCGGGAAATCCGACGATGATGTCTGTGGTGAGGGCAATGTCTGGAAGCGCATCGCGCATCCGATCGACGAGGTCGAGATACCGATCTCGCGAGTACGTTCTGCGCATCGCCTTGAGGATCTTCGTCGAGCCTGACTGAACCGGCAGGTGAGCGTGCTCGCACACGGCCGAGCACTCCGCCATCGCTCGGAGCACCGGTTCACGAAAGTCCTTCGGGTGAGGGCTCGTGAACCTGATTCGCTCGATCCCGTCGATCTCGTCGACCGCCCTGAGTAACGCCCCGAACTCCTTCACGAGCTCGGGACGAAGATCACGACCCCAGGAATTGACGTTCTGACCGAGCAACGTCACTTCGCGAACGCCGTCGGCCGCGAGTCGCTCGACCTCGGCGACGATGGCCTCCGGCCGCCGGCTCTTCTCGCGGCCCCGCACCGCCGGGACGATGCAGTAGGCGCAGCTCGAGTTGCATCCCATCGATATCTGCACCCAGGCCTGGAACGGTCGTCCGCGGCGAGCCGGAAGGTCACCCGCAAAGTGCTCCCACTCGGCAAAGCGGCCCCTCTGAGCCTCTCCTCCAGCCCCGAGCCACTCGGCGAGATGAGGAATCGATCCGGGACCGAATGCCACGTCGACGAAGGGATAGAGCTCGAAGAGCCGGTCTCGTTGGGCCTCCGCATAGCAGCCCCCGACCGCAATCACCCGGTCCGGATCCTTGTTCTTGAGCGCTCGAGCCTGTGCGAGATGGGCGGCGAATCGCTGATCCGGCTTCTCGCGGACCGTACACGTGTTGAAGACGATGACGTCTGCGTCCTCCTGCGTCGCTGCCTCGCCGAGACCGAGCTCCTCGAGAAGCCCTTTGATCCGCTCGGAGTCGTGGGCGTTCATCTGACACCCGAACGTCGTGACGTGGTACCGTCTCACTTCGCGAACTCTACGGCCCGGCTTTCGCGAATGACGGTCACTTTGATCTGTCCGGGATATTCGAGCTGGCTCTCGATCTCCCGTGCGATCTCGTGCGAGAGCAGGACTGCGACGTCGTCGTCGACCTCGGTCGGTTTGACCATGACACGGATCTCCCGACCCGCCTGGAGTGCGAAGACGCGCTCGACCCCCTTCTTTTGCGAGGCGATCTTCTCGAGATTCTCGAGACGCTTGATGTAGTGCTCGAGGCTCTCGCCGCGGGCGCCGGGTCGGGACGCGGAGATCGCGTCGGCGGCGATAACGAGGACTGCCTCCACCGTCTCGGGTTGAACCTCGTAGTGGTGCGCTTCGATCGCATGGGTGACCTCGGAGGTCTCGCCATATTTCCGCGCGAGTTGCGTCGATATCGCGGCGTGCGGGCCCTCGACCTCGTGGGTCATCGCCTTACCGATGTCGTGAAGCAGGGCGGCGCGTTTCGCCGTCTTCACGCTGACGCCGAGCTCGGCCGCCATAATGCCCGCCAGGTGGCAGACCTCGAGGGAGTGCTTGAGGACATTCTGGCCGTAGCTCGTCCGGTAGCGCAGCCGTCCGAGCACCTTGATGAGCTCGTCGTGAACCTTGCCCACGTTCGCCTCGAAGACGGCCTGCTCCCCGGCCTGGCGCACATGCTCCTCGATCTCCGCCTTGGACTGGTAGTACATCTCCTCGATCTTCGACGGATGAATGCGGCCGTCTTCGACGAGCTTCAGCAGAGTTTGCTTCGCGATCTCGCGCCGCATGCCGTCGAACGAGGACAACACCACAGCCTGCGGCGTGTCGTCGATGATGAACTCGACGCCTGTGAGGTTCTCGAGGGCGCGGATGTTTCGCCCCTCGCGGCCAATGATGCGACCCTTCATGTCGTCGGACGGCAGCTGGACGAGCGAGACAGTCGTCTCTGCGGCATGACTGGCAGCTACGCGCTGCAGGGAGTCGGCCACGAGGTTGCGCGCCCGCTGTTTCGCCTCCGACTGGGCTTCCTCCTCGACCTGGCGGACCATCCGTGCCATCTCATGCCGCACGAGCTCCTCTGAGCGCGTGAGCAGTTCCTGGCGCGCGTCGTTGACCGTCATGCCCGAAATGCGCTCGATTTCGCGTAGCTGGGCAGCACGGGACTGCTCTGCTTGCTCCTCCAGGGTGACGAGTTGCCTCTCGCGATCCGTCAGCGACTCGTCTCGTCGATCGAGGTCTCCGACCTTCCTGTTGATCTCCTCCTCTTTCCCGAGGACGCGTTCTTCCACCTTGATGATTTCCGCTCGGCGATCGTTCAACTCCTGGTCGATCTCTGCTCTCAGCCGCACGTTCTGCTCGCGCGACTCGACCTGTGCCTCTCGCCGGATCGACTCAGCATCCCGCTGAGCATCCGCGAGCAGCCGGTCGCGCTCGGTCTGCGCCGCCTCGGCGCGGCCCCTCGCGAGCACACCCGTGGCAACCACGGCGCCGACGATCCCGATCGCGAGACCGATCAGGATCCCTACAACGAGAAGTAGCATCGGTTGCTCCTACGTCGTTGCCCCGTAGGAACGGCTGTCGGTCGAATCTGCGTGAACCACTCACCGAGCCAGGCGACGGGAGCGGCGTGTATTCACGTGCTCGCTTCGAGTCCCTCCCGTTTGCTCGTATCAGTCGTCATCGGTCGTCCTGGCTCGTGTCGATTTGCTCTCACGCGTCAATCCGGCGAAAAGCCGTTCCCATGCAGGCAAGAAGTTGCTAGTTGGTAACCATCATCGTAGCTCCGTGCCGGACCCCGCGTCGAGCAGCCGATCAAGCCTCTCGACGAGCAAGCACCAGCTCAACGGCGGCTTCACCAAAACCGCGTCGGAAGAGAATCGGGCCGAGCCGCCTCTGGTCGACGCCCACGGAGAAGGCGAGCGCTCGTTCCTCCTCGGGAGGCAGGTTTCGGAGTGCGTCCCGGATGACGGACGGATCGAACCCCTCATGGTCGAGCCTGCTCTCGATTGCGTCGTTCCCGTATCCCCGGTCGGCGAGTTTCGCGGCTCTCGATGCGGCGAGGCGCGGATCGTCGACGAGCCCTGTCCTCGAAAGAGCGTCGAGCGTCTCGTCCACGGCAGCCGAGGTGATACCCGCCGAGTGAAGGCGGGCACGAAGCGCAGCCTCTGAGAGATCGCGCCGAGCGAGCGCGCCCAGTGCGATCTCGCGCGCGTGCTCTAACCCAGACTGGTCTCCGTCGTGCACCGACGATCGCTGCTACGCGACCTCGGCAACCTCCGGCAGATCCTCCGCGGGTCTCGCCGGGCTGGCCGAGGGCGCGATGCGCGTCGACACGACTGCATCGCCGAACGACGCGCGCAGCCCGTTGACGATCTCCGCCGAGACGTCGGGATGCTCGCGAAGGAACGCGATCGCGTTTTGACGACCCTGGCCGAGCCGCTCGTCGCCGAAGCTGAAGTACGAGCCAGACTTCTGGACGACCTTCTGCTCGAGAGCGACATCGATGATCGAGCCTTCCCAGGAGATGCCGTCGCCGTAGATGATGTCGAACTCGGCCTGCTTGAACGGCGGCGCCACCTTGTTCTTCACGACCTTGACCCTGGTGCGGTTGCCGATTGCCTCGACACCCTCCTTCAGCGTCTCGATCCGCCGCACGTCGAGGCGGATGGATGCGTAGAACTTCAGCGCTCGTCCGCCTGGCGTCGTTTCCGGGTTCCCGAACATGACTCCGATCTTCTCGCGAAGCTGATTCGTGAAGATGCAGACGGTTCCCGTCCGATTGAGCGTGCCCGCCAGCTTGCGCAGGGCCTGACTCATGAGCCGCGCCTGAAGACCGACGTGGCTGTCCCCCATCTCTCCCTCGATCTCCGCCTTCGGGGTGAGCGCGGCGACGGAGTCGATCGCCACGACGTCGAGTGCACCGCTCCGAATGAGGAGCTCGGCGATCTCGAGCGCCTGCTCGCCGTTGTCGGGTTGCGAGACGAGGAGATCGTCGATGTTGACGCCGATCCGGCGTGCGTAGGCCGGATCCATGGAGTGCTCGGCGTCGATGAAGGCACAGATGCCGCCGAGCTTCTGCGCCTCGGCGAGGACGTGGTAGACGAGGGTGGTCTTTCCCGAGGACTCCGGGCCGAAGATCTCGACGATCCGCCCTCTGGGGAGCCCGCCGATCCCGAGTGCGAGATCGAGCGAGAGGCAACCGGTCGAGATCGCAGGCACCGACTCTCCGGCCTGATCGCTCATCTTCATGACCGATCCTTTGCCGTACTGTCGCTCGATCTGTCCCAGTGCGGCTGTGAGTGCTTGATCGCGGTCCAACGTCAACCTCCTAGGGGTACTGCTTCGACGATCTCGTACTGCGCCCCGCCGGGCCGCAGAACAGAATGATAGAGCGCGGCTTCGGACGGACTGATTGTGCCGAGGCGAGGAAGCGGCGGGCGCAGGCCCGGCCGCTCGCGAAACCGCGCCACCGTGACGTGGGCGAGCCAGGAACGGCTCTCCCGTCTCGGAACGCCGACGCGACCGAGATTGTCCACGAGTTGCGCTTGCAACGCCGCGGCATGGCCTCCCCGATCGCCGAAGACGAGCATCGACACCCTCTCGGTCTCCCGGTACCGCTCGAGCGTCAGTTGGCTGCGAACCGCGTTCGTGGCGGCACCGTGCAGCGCCGTCACGAGATCACTGATCTCGCGCGCCGGTCGCGAACCGAGGAATACGAGTGTCACGTGCAGGTTCTCCGGAGCGACAGGGCGCACCCCACCGGCGCTGCCGAACGCTTCCCGTTGCCAGATGTCGATTGCGTCTGCGTCGGAAGCGGAAAGCCGGAGGCCGTAGAAGAGGCGAAGGCGTTCATTGCCTTCCACGTTAGCGCCGATCGTCACACGGAATGGTCACCGGTGTGTGTCAGAACTCGTCGCAGGAGATGCAGAACGAACGCCGTCGCGCGTCCGCGAATTCGCTCGCGGTCGCCCGGAAGCTCGGTCCGGAGCTGCTCCCCACCGGCCGGCGTCTCGACATGGACGAACACGAGACCGACGGGCTTGCCGGGCGTCGCGCCTCCCGGGCCTGCGATCCCGGTGACCGATGCGGCCACGTCGGCGCCGAGGGCCGTTCGGGCGCCCTCCGCCATCGCCTTCGCTGTCTCCGCCGATACCGCTCCGAATCGGTCGAGAACGGCCGTCGGAACCCCGAGTAGGCCCGACTTCACCGGATTCGAGTAGGCGACGATCCCTCCGAGGAACGTGTCGCTCGCTCCCGGCACCGCAGTCAGCCGGGCTCCGACCATGCCACCGGTACAGGACTCCGCCGTCGCGAGGGTCAGGCCGCGTGCGCGTGCGAGGGTGAACACGATCTCCTCGATCGGCCGCTCGTCCTCAGCGAACAGCTGAGCCCCGAACTCCTCGCGCAAAGCCTGCTCGAGCGCCGCGGCGCGCTTGGGCGCTCCGTCGTCGCTGTAGAGGTCGACATGGATCTCGAAATCCCGGGCACAGACGGTGACCTCCGCCTCCTGCGCCTCCCCACCCGCCTCCTCGAGCACGCGGGCCACCGCCGACTCACTGGGTCCGAAGAACCGCAGAACCCTGTGGTTGCGCGGCAGGATGCGCGCGAGCACGTCTCGGAAGGAATCGCTCTCGATCGCGTGCGGCCAGAGACGGCGAAGCTCGGCTGGGGGGCCAGGAAGGGCGATCGCAACCGTGCCTCCAGACTCGAATACGACACCCGGGGCGGTGCCGGCGAGCCCGAGCGAGGTCGCGCCCTCGGGAAGCGACGCCTGCTTGACGACGCCGCCCTCGAAATCGGCATACGGTCGCCCGAGACCCTCGGCGATCGTTCGAGAGACGCGCCCGATCTCCACCTCGAGGTGCGGATCCACACGGAGCCGCCGTCCCGTGGCTGCGGCCAGGAGCTCGAGCGTGCGATCGTCATGCGTGGGCCCCAGGCCGCCGGAGAGGACGCAGACATCGGCAGAGAGTGCCTCCGCGATCGCGCCACGCAGCTCGTCGGGGCGATCGCCGACGATGACGATCCGCCCGATGTCGAACCCGAGGCGGACGAGCTCGGCCGCAAGAAAGGGGCCGTTCGCATCGTTGCGCTCGCCGCGAACGAGCTCGGAGCCCGTCACGACGACGACGGCGCGTGGACGGCCAGCGACCGGGGGCACTTAGGGTGTCGCTGCGGGCCGGATTCCGCGCACCGTGGCCGTGATCACGTTCCACGACGCAGCGAGCTTCGGCAGGCTCTCGCCGTTCAGCGTCAGGCGTACATTCGCGGGCTTTGCGATCGAGACCCAGAGCTTCTTCCCGACGAATCGCTGGCTCTCACCACCCTTGGTGATCGTGCCTTCCCACACGAGATCGCCTCCGGCCGAGCCGCGCCGCACCTCCACCCTGCTCGAGCCGCCGGCTGCGGTCACGAGGAGCGTTGCGATCTGCGGATCGTTGGCGGTCGTGGTGGTGGCGGGTTCCGACTCGGACGCAGCCCCTCCCGTGCCGACCGTTGTCGGTGGCCCCGACTCTCCATTGCCCGTGAACTGCCACGCTGCGATCACGAGAACCGTGACCGCCAGGATGCCGGCGAGCGCGATGAGGACGGCGTGCGACTCGAGGCGACGACGCTGCCTCGATTGCGGGCGCGGACGCGAGGACGGCGGCGGCTCCTCGGCGAGCGAGAAGCGCGAGTTGTACTCGTCGACGTAGAGCTGCCCGTCCAGTCCGAGTCGGTCGGCGTAGATGCGCAGGAAGCCCTTGACGTACGTGTCGCCGGGGAGCTGGTCGAACCGCTCCTCCTCGAGCGCGCGCAGGTACTTGGCGCGGATCTTCGTCTCGGCCTCGAGGTCGACGAGCTCAAGACCCTGACGGACCCGCGCGTCCCGAAGGCTGTTGCCGATTTCGAACACGCGAGCCCCGCAGTCTAGCTGTGATGCCGCCTTTCCCGGCAGCCCTCCTCGTTCTCAGACGAGCCAGAGGTCGAGCACTGCGAACACACCGACGGCGAGCGCCGCGGTGAGCGAGACCAGCAAGGCGGTGACACCCAGGATCCGGGCGGCCACGGCCACTCCGTCCCCGCCGACCCGCCCGAGCGTCTGCTGGAAGTCGAAGCGCGCGCGGCGGGCAAGGGAGATCGCCGCGAGCGCGAAGACGACGGCGATCGGTACGACGAAGACCGCCCGGAGAGGATCAACCGTATCGACGAACCGCGGTACGACGACCGCGGCCACGAGAAGCCCGATCGCGACGAAGGCACAGGCGAACGCCCCGATCGCCTTCCCGTTCCTCATCGCGCCCCACTGTAACCATCCGGCCGGTGGAGTGGCCGTGCCATCTGCCGGGCGCGCCAGGCTCAGCTCGGCACGCCCTCGCGCAACCCGGCGAGTACCAGGTCGAGGTCGCCCTCGGCAATGAGCACCCGCCGCGGCTTCGAGCCCTCGTAGCCGGAGATGACGCCTCGACGCTCGAGCATGTCGACGAGGCGGCCTGCGCGGGTGTATCCGACACGCAGGCGCCTCTGGATCAGCGAGACGGACGCAGTCTGCGTCTGTACGACGATCTCGATCGCGCGCTCCAGCAGGGGATCCTCGTCGGGATCGAGGTCGTCGGCATCCTCGTCACCGTCGGTGACTTCGCGCTCGGGTGGCTCGAGAATCGACTCGTCGAGCTGCTGCTCTCGCTGTCCGCGGCACTGCTCGACGATCAGGGCGATCTCCTCCTCGCTCACGTATGCCCCCTGTACCCGCTGCAGTCGGGAGGTGCCGAGCGGCTTGAAGAGCATGTCGCCCTGACCCAGGAGCGCTTCCGCGCCCGACGTGTCGAGGATGACTCGGCTGTCGGTCTGGCTCGAGACGGCAAAGGCGATCCGGGACGGCACGTTCGCCTTGATCATGCCGGTGATGACGTCGACCGAGGGGCGCTGCGTCGCCAGCACGAGGTGGATGCCGACCGCGCGCGACTTCTGGGCGAGCCGGATGATCGAGTCCTCGACGTCTTGCGGCGAGATCATCATCAGATCGGCGAGCTCGTCGATGACGACGAGCAGGTACGGAATGGCGACCTCGCCGCGCTTGCGGAGCACGCGGTTCAGCTCGGGGAGGTTCCGGGCCTTCGCGACGCTCATGCGCTCGTACCGTCGCTCCATCTCCTCGACGACGTTGGCGAGGGCCGCGGCCGCGCGTTTCGGGCTCGAGACGACCGAGGTGAGGAGATGCGGAATGGATTCGTAGAGGCCGAGCTCGACCCGCTTCGGATCGATCAGGATCATCCGGACGTCGTCGGGCGTCGCCCGCAGGAGCACGGAGCAGAGCAGCGTGTTGATGCAGCCGGACTTTCCCGATCCGGTCGTTCCTGCGATCAGGAGATGCGGCATCCTGGCGAGATCGGTCCAGACGGACGCTCCCGAGATGTCCTTGCCCAGCCAGACCGCCAGCGGGCTCGTGCTCGCCGCCGGGATGTCGTCGTAGATGTCGCCCAGCGTGACGAGATTCGGAGAGAGGTTCGGCACCTCGACGCCGACTGCTTGCTTACCGGGTATCGGGGCGAGAATGCGGATCTCGGTGGTCGCGAGCGCGTAGGCGAGGTCATCCTTCAGCGCTGACACCCTGGAGACCTTGGTTCCCGGTGCGAGCTGGAGCTCGTAGCGGGTGACGCGCGGGCCGGAGACCTGTCCGATCACGTTCGCGTCGATCCCGAAATGCGCGAGCGTCTGGACGAGCGTCTCCGCGGTTCGTTCGAGCGCCTTCTCCGGCTGCCCCGCGACCGGCCGAGAGCGTTTGAGCAGAGATCGGTCGGGAAGGGTGTAGTCGTGTGGCTCGGCCGGCGCCTCGAACTGGACGCCTTCGTCGACCATACGATCGTCCAGAGGCGGCCCCCCGGCGGGCTCCGTCCCGTCGTCGTCCTCGAGCGCGAGCTGTTCGAGGAGCAGCGGGACACGGCCGGTCGAGTCCTCGTTGGAGTCGCCGACGACGTCTCCGTACGCTTCGACGCCGTCGACGGGCGGTGCCTGCGGTCCTTCCCAGGCGGGGGTCAACGAGTCGGACATGCCCTGAACACGCTCGACCGACCGGCGCGCGGCTCGAGCCGTGTGAGAGGCAACGTGCTTGCCTGCGCGAGCTGAGTGCCGCAGGAGCGCCCCGATGGAGGCGCCCGTCACGAGGGTCGCACCGGCGACGAGACCGAGCACGGCGAGGATCGTGAGCCCGGTGTGGCCGATCAGCTTCCCGACGCCGATGGCGAGGATGGCGCCGAAAACCCCGCCGTACTGGTCGACCCTGTCGAGGTCGAGGGATGTCGGTGCCGGTTCCCCCGGCCCGATGCCGAAGAGCCCTCCTCCGCAGGCGAGGAGGACGGAAACCGTCAGGACGATCAGGCCGGTGCGGAACGGACTGATATCGACGAGTGTCGAGCGGGCGAGCAGGAGCCCGCCGATCGCGCCGAGGACGACGGGCATCAGCACCGCAGCCCTGCCGAAGAGGACGCCTAGGCTCGAGGCGACCCGGTCGCCGAGGAAGCCGCCCTCCCAGCCGAACCAGAGGACAACGATCAGGAAGATCGAGACGGCGACCAGGGACAGCCCGACGAGCTCCGGGTGCTGGTGGCGCGGATGGGTCGTCTTCCGCGAACGCGCGGAGGGATTGCCCTTCGAGGTTTTCGGGCGTGCCCGAGAGGCACGCTTCACCGGCGCCATGACGCCACGTTCGCGTCCGGAGCGCTCAGTCCTTCCCGGCCCGGCCTTTGAACCCGGTTCCTACGCGGCGAGGGCGCGGAGATCGTCGACGGCGCCGAACAGGTTCTCGCGGAGGTCGAACAGTCCTGCCCAGAGCGAGGCTCGATCGGGCGCCGACTCGAAGCGGGCGGACGTCGTCAACCCCTCGAGCGCCCGGACGAGGACGGCGAGCTCGAGGTACGCCTGCGCAACGCGGTGAGGAGCGACCACGACACCGGCACGACGCAGGACAGGTTCCCACTCGAGAAGCTCACCTGGCCCAGGCTGCCCGTACCAGGGGCGACCCTCCGCGATCTCGCTCTCCAGCTCGAGGAGGTATCGATCGAGTGGCCGCTCGAGATCCGCGAGCGCGGTCTCGGCCCGCTCGGCAGCGCGCCGGAGGGCCGCCTGACGACGTCCGGCCGTGCAGGGCTCCGGCTCGCCTCTCGCCCACCCGTCGAGCAGACGGCAGAAGGCGAGCGCCGCCGCCTCGCAACCGTAGAGCGACTGCACGAGTCTCGCGCTTGCAGCGTCAGAGACGCCGTAGGACTCGATGAGCGACGGCCACGCTGGCATTAGACCTCGACGACGACCGGGAGGATCATCGGGCGCCGGCCGGTGCGCGTGTGTACCAGCTGCGCGAGCGCGTCGTGGAGGTGCTCCTGAATGAGCTTCAGCTCGCCGACCCCGTCGGCGAGGCAGTTGCGGAGCACCTGCTCCGCCTCCTCCTTTGCCTCGTCGAGCAGCTCACCGGGATCTGCAAACCCACGTGCGATCACCTCGGGCGGCGCAACCTCGCCGCCGTTGTGTGGCGCGATCGTGGCGACGACGATCAGGATTCCGTCCTCGGCGAGATGGCGCCTGTCGCGCAGCGACGCGTCACGGACGTCGCCGACGGCGAGACCATCGACGAAGGTGATTCCCGCGGGGACGGTGTCGACGATCCGCGCGCCCGCCGACGAGAGCTCGACGACCGAGCCGTTCTCTGCGATCGGGATCCGCTCGGCCGGGACCCCCGCGTCCCGCGCAAGCCGTGCATGGGCAGCGAGCATCCGATACTCGCCGTGAACCGGCATGACTGACCGTGGGCGGAGGAGGGCGATCATCGTCCTGAGCTCCTCCGAGTTCCCGTGGCCCGACGTGTGGACCGGCGCGATCTCCTGATGGAGAACGTCGGCGCCCGCCTTCGCGAGACGGTTGATCGTGTCGTGAACCTTCAGCTCGTTCCCCGGAACCGGCTTCGCCGAGATGATCACGGTGTCGCCCTCTTCCACCTGGACGTTCTGGTGGTCTCCGTAGGCGATCCGCACGAGCGCCGAGAGCGGCTCTCCCTGGCTTCCGGTGCAGAGGATCATCGTCTCGTCGGGATCGAGCTCGCTCAGGTCGCCCGGGCGCACGAAGATGTCCTCTGGAACGTCCATGTAGCCGAGGTTCCGGGCGATGTTGATGTTCTTTCGAAGTGAGCGGCCGATCACGCACACCTGGCGATCGGTCTCGAGCGCGACGTCGATCGCCTGCTGCATCCGGTGGACGTTCGAGGCGAACGACGCGATCAGCACCCGGCCCTCGAGGCGCGGGATGATCGAGCGGAAAGCCTCTCCGACCGTCCGCTCTGAGGGCGTTACTCCGGGACGTTCGGCGTTGGTCGAATCCCCGAGGAGGAGGTCGACGCCACGGTTGCCGATGTCCGCCAGACGCCCGACATCGGTGCGGTACCCGTCGACCGGCGTGTGATCGATCTTGTAGTCGCCCGTATGGACGATTCGACCGCCGGGCGTGTCGAGGACGACCGCGACGGCATCCGGGATCGAGTGCGCAACCCTGACGAACTCCGCCGTGAACGGGCCGACCGCAACCTGCCCGCCCTCCGGATCGGCCTCGACGAGCTCTGCCGCGCGCATCAATCCGTGCTCGTCGAGTTTCGACTTGATCAGCCCCGTCGTGAGCCGCGTGGCCCAGATCTCCGGGATCCTCACCTCGCGCAGGAGGTACGGAAGCGCACCGACGTGATCCTCGTGCCCGTGGGTCAGGATGAGCGCGCGGATCTCGTCCTCGCGCTCGCGCAGGTACGAGAAATCCGGGAGTAGGAGATCGACGCCGAGGTGCTCGTCCCGCGGGAACGCCAGCCCTGCATCGATGACGACGATGCCCTCGTCGGACTCGATGACCGTCATGTTCTTGCCGACCTCGCCGAGGCCGCCGAGGGGGATGATGCGCGTGGCGCCCGGTTGCACCGGCCTAGTCTAGAGGCTTGATGTGGGGTGGGCGTGCGTCTGGGGAGCCGCCGCGTGCAGGCCCTCATCCAGACGTGCGGTCATTCCACATCAAGCCTCTAAACGGCGGCGGCCGCGAGAACCCCCGCGTCCTCGAGACCACGACGGATCCGGGCCTTCTCGTCCTCGGACGCCTCGACGAGCGGGAGGCGGAAGCCGCCGACGTCGTGCCCGGCCATCCGCAGCGCTGTCTTCACGGGGATCGGGTTGGTCGTGACGGCGAGGGCATCCATGACCGCGTGGAGCTCGCCGTCGAGCGCACGGGCACCGTCGAGGTCGCCGGCCTTGTGACGGCGGATCTGCTCCTTCACCTGGCTGCCGACGAGGTGCGTGTAGACGCAGACGCCGCCAACTGCGCCGATCTCGAGGAACGGCTGCACGAGGTCGTCGTTCCCGGCGTAGAGGTCGAGCCGAGTCTGCTCGACGATGTGGCGCGCCTGATCGAGATCCGTGGTGGCCTGCTTCACGGCCGCGACGCCCGGGATCTCGGCGAGCTCGGAGATCGTCTCGGATTCGATGTTGACGACGCAGCGCTGCGGGATGTTGTAGACGACGATCGGCCGGTCGGTGACCTCTGCGATCGCCCGAAAGTGCCCGACGATTCCTCGAGGCGGCGGCTTGTTGTAATACGGCGTGACGACGAGGAAGGCGTCCGCACCCAGCTCGTGAGCTCGCTCGGTGAGGTGCACGGAATGTGCCGTGTCGTTCGTTCCGGCTCCGGCGACAATCGTCGCGCGGTCGCCGACCGCCTCGACGGCAGCGCCGAACAGCGCGAGCTTCTCGTCGTCGGAGAGAGTAGGCGCCTCGCCTGTCGTCCCTGCGACCACGAGACCGTCGGAGCCGTTCTCGACGAGGTGGACGGCGAGTCGCTTGAAGGCGTCGAGATCGACGGAGCCGTCGTCCGCGAACGGCGTCACGATTGCCGTCAGGACCTCGCCGAGCATCGGACTCAGTCTATCCGAGCAGGGTGTCGAGCCCTCTCGTCACGCCTGCGGGGAGGGCCGGGAGCCTCTCGAGCGCGAGCAAGACTCCCGGGACGAAGGCCTCACGCGAGGTCGTGTCGTGCCGGATGGTGAGGGTCTGGCCCTCGGCGCCGAGGATCACCTCCTGGTGGGCGACGAGCCCCGGTAGCCGCACGGAGTGGATCGGGACGTCGCCCGAGATCCGTGCCGCGGTCGCGAGAGCCGTACCCGAGGGCGCGTCGAGCTTCGTCTCGTGGTGAAGCTCCAGGATCTCCACCGCGGGCATGAACCGCGCGGCATCCTCGGCGAACCGCATCATGAGCACGGCTCCGATCGCGAAGTTCGCCGCCACGAAGCACGGAACGCCCTCGATTCGAGCCAGGGAGTCGAGCTCCTCCACCCCTTCGTCGGTCAACCCCGTGGTCCCGATCACACACGGAATGCGCGCGGCGAGCGCCTTGCGAGCGTTCCCGAGGACGGCATCGGGCGCCGTGAAATCGATGGCCGCGTCGAACCCTGCGAGGTCGGGCTCCTCCCCCACCTCGACGCCGACGACCTCGTGGCCTGCCTGTACGAGCCGTGGACCGAGCACCGACCCGACCTTCCCGTCTCGACCGAACAGGAGGATTCTCATGCAGCCGCCCGTGCCACCAGGCCCTGGTTCACCTGCGCGACAGCGTCCAGGAACCGCTCCTCGCTCGGCCCGATGCCGGCCGCAGAGAGCCTCTCCCCGGTGA
>JBBQXH010000015.1:0-15394 GCA_038209835.1 Gaiellales bacterium
CGGCGTCGGCATCGGACTCGAGCGCGCGCGTCAGCTTGCGCTCGTCGCTGCCCGGCGCGAAGAGGATCGAGCGGAGGTTCGAGAGGGGAGCTGACGTCATTCGTCGTGCGCCACTCGTTTATAAGTCAGACATTCGGAACCTGTCAACTCGCCTTGGCGGCAGAACGGGTCGGATGCAGCTTGACAGGGTTTCGGAAGTCAGACATAAACCAGGGGTCAACACGGGAGGTCTGTGGCGTGAAGGCTGTGCGGTTCCATGAGTTCGGCGGCTCCGATGTGCTCCAGCTCGAAGACGTCGATGACCCCGAGGCAGGGCCTGGCCAGGTCGTCGTCAGCGTCGCGGGCTGCGGCCTGAATCACCTCGAGGTCGACATCCGCGAGGGAATCTCGCGCTTTCCGATCACGTTCCCGCATACGAACGGCGTCGAGATCGTCGGGCGCATCGAGGCGCTCGGCGAGAGCGTCGACGGCTGGCAGGTCGGCGACCGGGTGGCGCCGTACCTCCTCGGTGGGGGCGCCGCCTTCCTCGGCGTGACCGCGCCAGGAGGGTACGCGGAGAAGATCGTCTGCCCCGCATCCCAGCTCGTGCGCGTTCCCGACTCGCTCTCGGATGAGGCGGCGACGGCGCTCCAGGTTGCGTTCGGCACCTCATGGCACATGCTCTACAACCGCGCGAGGCTCCGCGTCGGCGAGACCGTGCTCATCAACTCGGTCGGGAGCGGCATCGGCTCGGCGGCAGTGCAGCTCGCGAAGCTCGGCGGCGCCTACGTGATCGGCAACTCGAGCCGTGACGACAAGCTCGAGAAGGCGAAGGGGTTCGGGCTCGACGTCGCGATCAACTACACGAAGGACGACGTCGTCGAGGCGGTGATGGAGGCGACCGGCGGCAAGGGCGTCGACGTCGTCTACGAGCACGTCGGCGGAGAGCTCTTCCAGAAGGGCCTCGATTGCCTGACGGTCAGCGGGCGGCTCGTGACCTGCGGGGCGCACGCTCAGGAGGTCGTCGACTTCGACATCATTCCGTTCTTCCGGGGCCAGAAGAGCGTCATCGGCTCGTTCGTCTACGACCGCGACGAGTTCGAGAAGGTACTCGAACTGGCCGACCGCGGCCAGATCACGCCGCTCGTCGACTCGACCTTCCCGCTCGCGGAGACGAAGGCCGCGATGGAGCACATGGAGAGCCGGGACTTCTTCGGGAAGATCGTGCTCACGCCGTAGGCGAAGGCCAAAGGAGACTCAGGGATGAAACGCGTAGGGGTCGATGTAGGCGGGACGTTCACCGATCTCATCTACGTCGACGACGAGGCCGGGAAGATCCTCGTCCACAAGCTGCCGACCACGCCCGTGGACCCGTCGCAGGGCACCGTCGAGGGCATCCGTGACATCGCCGCCGAGGCGGGAATCGCGGCCGACGCGCTCGACCAGGTGTTTCACGGCACGACGATCGCCACGAACATCGTGATCGAGCACAACGGCGCAAAGGTCGGTCTGATCACGACCGAGGGCTACCGCGACATCCTCCACATCGCGCGTCACAAGAAGCCGCTCAACTTCTCGAACTACCAGGATCTCCCGTGGCAGCGCTACCCGATCGTGCGCCGGCGGTACCGCCTGACCGTGCCGGAGCGGATCACGAAGGACGGCTCGGTGCTCGTCCCGCTCGATGAGGAGAAGGCGCGCGAGCAGGTTCGCAAGCTGAAGGAGGCCGGGGTCGAGGCCGTCGCCGTGTGCTTCCTCTTCTCGTTCCTGAACCCCGAGCACGAGCGGCGTGTTGCCGACATCGTCCGTGAGGAGTTCCCCGAGGCCTTTCTGTCCGTGTCATCCGACGTGCTCCCGCAGTACCGCGAGTACGAGCGCTTCTCGACCGTCTGCCTGAACGCGTACGTCGGCCCGAAGGTCGCGAGCTACGTGCGGCGCCTCGAGGACGAGCTGCGCGCGATGGGGGTGAAGACGGGCGTCCACCTGATGACCTCCGCCAGCGGCGTTGCGACGGCGGAAGGCGCGGTTGCGCGACCCGTGAACATGCTGATGTCGGGGCCGGTCGCCGGCGTCGTCGGCGGCATCTGGGCGGGCAAGCAGGCGGGCTACGACAACGTCATCACGCTCGACGTGGGCGGCACCTCCGCAGACATCGGCCTCGCGCAGGACGGCAGGCTGCGGATGAAGCATCTGCTCGACACGCGTGTCGGCCCCTACCAGGCGATGATCCCGATGGTCGACGTCGACACGATCGGCGCCGGCGGCGGGTCGATCGCGTATGTCGACCAGGGTGGCATCTTCCGCGTCGGCCCGCGCTCTGCGGGCGCCGACCCCGGTCCGGCCGCCTACGACCGCGGTGGAACCGAGGGAACGGCGACCGACGCAATGGTCAACCTCGGCTGGCTTCTCCCCGAGGCGTTCCTCGGCGGCGGCATGTCACTACGAGCCGATCTGGCCCGAAAGGCGTACGAGGACGGTCCCGCGAAGGCGCTCGGGATGTCGGTCGAGGAGGCGTCGATGGGCGCCGTCCAGATCCTGACGCATTCCATGGTGCAGTCGATCGAGGAGAACTCGGTGCGCAAGGGCTTCGACCCGCGCGACTTCGCGCTGATCGCCGAGGGCGGGGCGGGGCCGCTCTTCGCGGCGCAGATCGCGCTCGAGGTGGGGACGCCGAACGTCCTCGTTCCACCGTACCCGGGTATCGCGGCGGCGATGGGGCTACTTGCCACAGACATGGTCTACGAGGAGGTGTCGACCGCCTACCAGCGGCTCTCGACCCTCGAAGGCGACGTCCTCGAGAGCCACTTCGCGAGGCTCGAGGAGAAGGTGCGGAAACAGCTCGAGGAGGACGGTGTTCCCGCAGACCGCCTCGTGATCCAGCGGATCGCGGACTGCCGCTACCTGGGCCAGGGCTACGAGCTTCGCGTCGACGCCCCGTCGGGACAGATCGACGACGCCTGGGCGGCGAAGATCCGCGCCGACTTCCACGACATCCACGAACGGGAGTACTCGCGGCGCTTCGACGAGTCGGACATCGAGGTTCCGAACGTCCGGGTGCGCGGGATCGGGCTCATGCCGGAGCTCTCGACGCCCGAGGTCGCGCGGGGCGGCGAATCGCCAGACGCCGCCCTTCGCCACGAGGCGAAGGCGTGGTTCAGGGTCGATGGGGTACTGCGCCAGGTCGACACGCGCTACTACGACCGGGCTGCGCTCGAGGCTGGGAACCGGCTCGAGGGCCCGGCGATCGTCAATCAGTACGACACGACCACGGTGATCCTGCCGGGGCTCACCGCGCACGTCGATCGATTCGGGAACATCGTCATCGAGGTCGGTGCGTCCGCCGAGGCGCAGGCGATCGCTGCAGGTATGGAGGTGAGCGCCTGATGAGCGTCGTGGAATACGAAGTCGGTCGCCGGCCCGGTTCACCGACGCGCGAGCGGGCCGACGTCGACCCGATCACGCTGCGGGTGCTCGGCGGAGCGTTCCACGCGATCGCCAAGGAGATGGCGGGCGTCCTCTTCCGCATGAGCTACTCGTCGATCATCCGCGAATCGGAGGATCTGGGCGCGGGGATCTTCGACGCGCAGGGCCGCGAGTTGTGCGAGTCCGACTCGACGCCGATGCACATCGGCTCCCTTCCGTGGTACATCCGCGGCTTCCTCCACCGGCTCGGAGACGAGATCGAGGAGGGGGATGTCATCGTCCACAACCACCCGTACCTCGGCGCGTCGCACTCGCCGGACGTAGCCGTCGCCGTTCCGATCATCCATGACGGGGAACTGCTCGGCTTCGCCGCCGTCACGGCCCACGTACTCGACGTCGGCGGCTCGTATCCCGGCATCAACGCGGATGCGTTCGACGTCTACGCAGAGGCGAAGATGTACAACGCGCTCCGCTGGTACCGGCGGGGCGAGTTGAACGTCGACGTCGACCGGATGATCTTCGACAACGTCCGGACCGAGACGATGAACCGCGGCGACATGAACGCGATGCTCGCCGCCTGCCAGCTGGGCCGAGACCGCTTCCTGCGGCTCGTGCAGCGGTACGGCGCCGAGGTCGTGATGAGCTCGGCGTACGAATGGATGGACTACTCGGAGAAGATGCTGCGCGCCGAGATCGCGAAGATCCCCGACGGCGAATACGGCCCGGTCGTGGGCTGGCTCGACGACGATGCGCGAAACCGGGGCGTGCGGCTCCGTGTCGAGACGAAGGTGATCGTCGAAGGCGACTCGATCACGATCGACCTGACCGGCTCGAACCCTGAGGTGCCGACCGGCTTCAACGTCCCCTTCGAAGGCTCGCTGCTCGTCGGCGCCTACTACGCGGTCCGGACGATCCTGCTCGACGAGGTGATGTTTCCCGAGCACGTGCCGCAGAACGACGGCGTCTTCCGCCCGGTCGACGTGATCGCTCCGAAGGGCACGATCTTCAACCCGAACTTCCCACGCGCCTGCTTCTCTCGCTTCACGCAGGTGCAGCGGGTCGTCGACAACACGATCCTCGCGCTTGCGGACGCGCTGCCCGACAAGGTAACGGCGGGGAACTCCGCCGGGATCCACTTCTGCGCCTACGCCGGGTTCGACGAGAGCGCGGGGGAGTACTGGCTGTACCTCGAGGTGAACGAGGGCGCCTACGGCGGCCGCAGCGGCAAGGACGCCATGGACTCGGTCGACAACCTGATGGCGAACACGCGTAACAACCCGATCGAGGAGCTCGACATGCGCTTCCCGGTCCGGTGCGACCAGTACGAGCTGCGCCCCGAGCCGGCGGCACCCGGGAAGTGGCGCGGTGGCATCGGCATCATCCGCCGCAACCGCTTCCTCGTCGACGGCACCTACTCCTGCGAGGGCGATCGCCAGTACGACCCGCCGCGGGGCATCTTCGGAGGCTGGGACGGTCTCGTCGCCTCCTGCCGCAAGAACCCGGACACGCCGCGCGAGGAGGCGCTCGAGGCGAAGGTCACGGGGATCCCCTTCGCGGCGGGCGAGTTCATCGAGTTCCGCGAGCCGAACGCCGCCGGCTACGGTGACCCGCTAGAGCGGGATCCGGCGATGGTTCGCGAGGACGTCCTCGACGACTTCTCGTCGCTCGAGCTGGCACGCGATGCCTACGGTGTCGTCTTCTCCGACGAGCAGACTCTGGAGATCGACGCCGAGGCAACCGAGAAGCTGAGGGCCGAGATCGCCGCCGGACGGGAGACGAGCTCGCTGACCGAGTTCTACGCGGGGCGTGAGCTGCCTCCGTCGTCCGCACCCGCATCGGCCGCCGGGAACGCCGAGTTCGGTCTGGGATGAGCGCGTCAGCATGAGCGTGCAGCCAGACGCCTCGCCCGAGACCCCGCCGCGGCTCCACCGGCTGCTTCGAACCGTCGAGCGCGAGCCGGGACCGGTTCCCGTGAGGCGTGTCCGCAAGGCGTACGAGCAGGTCGCCGACCAGCTCCGCCAGCTGATCATGAGCGGCGAGCTCTCGCCGGGCGAGCGGCTGCCCAACGAGACGCTGCTCGCGCGTGAGTTCGGCGTCAGCCGTGCGACAGTGCGGGAGGCGCTTCGCGTGCTGGCCGCCCAGAATCTGCTCCGCACGGCGAAGGGCGCCGGCGGGGGGAGCTACGTCACCCTCCCGACGGTCGACCATATCTCCGAGTTCCTGCAGTCCAACATCAACCTGCTGACCGACTCGCGGGACGTCACCCTCGCCGAGCTGATCGAGGCGCGTAAGCTCCTCGAGGTGCCAGCCGCGCGGCTCGCAGCGGCTCGCCGGAGTGAGGACGATCTCGAGCGGCTTCGCGAGACGATCCCGGGCGAGCCGCTCACGCTGAACACGCAAGAGCAGTTCGTCTACAACAAAGGCTGGCATTCGGCGCTCGTCGAGTGCTGCGGCAACACGCTCCTGTACATCGCCGCGCAACCCGTCTTTTCGGCGCTCCAGACGAACCTCGCCCGCTCGGCGCTCGGCCGGCGGTTCCACCGCGAGATCAACGAGCACCATCGTCTCATCACCGAGGCGATCGAGGCAGGCGACGGCGACGCGGCGGCCGGGGAGATGGAAAGCCACCTCGACTTCCTCGTACCGTTCTACGAGCGCGCCTGGCGCGACCTCTCCCGCACCCGCCGCCAGAAGTAGAGCAGAGGCTTGATGTGGAATGACCGCACGTCTGGATGAGGGCCTGCACACGGCGGATCGCGGCCGCCTCGATCGGCACCAAGGCCACCAGCCTTGGCACCGATCGAGGCGACCACGCTCCTTGGTGCAGACGGCTCCCCAGACGCACGCCCATTTCACATCAAACCTCTAGAAAGGGGGATCACCGATGGCGAAAGTCGTCGTCCTCGTCCCGTTTGCGTTCGACGAGAAGGGACTCGCGAACCGGCGGGCGCAGCTCGCCGCTGTGAAGCTCGGGCCCGATATCGAGTTCGACTACCGGCCGGTGAAGGCAGGGCCGGCGCTCTACGACTCCTACCACGACTTCATGCTCGCCGACCTCGCCATGTATGAGGCAGGGGTGACTGCGCAGGAGGACGGGTACGACGCCGTCTGCGTCGACACGATGAGCGACTCCGGCGTCAACGCGCTGCGCAGCGTGCTCGACATTCCCGTGATCGGGCCCGGTCGGGCCTCGTACCTCGCGGCGCTCATGCTGGGCAACAAGTTCTCCGTGCTCACCCAGTGGGATCCCTGGATCGCGCTCTACAAGAAGGGCACGCAGGAGCTCGGGATCGCCCACCTCTGCGCGTCGGTTCGCTCGATCAACACGCCGCCCGACGTCGAGAACCTGCTCGGCGGCAAGGAGGAGGTCGTGTTCCCGAAGCTCGTCGAGCAGGGCCTCAAGTGCATCGAGGACGGGGCGGACGTGATCTGCCTCGGCTCCACCACGATGCACCAAGCTCACTCCCATCTCGTCGAGAACCTGCCGGTTCCGGTGATCAACCCCGGCCCGCTGACCTACAAGCTCGCCGAGACGATGCTCGGCCTCGGTCTCACGCAGAGCCGCACGGCGTACGCGCATCCGCACGTCCGCAAGGACGCGATGGTGCACGCGATGCTCGACGGCGCGGCCGCCGAGCACGCGGAGTCGTGACGCTGCCGCTCGCCGACATCCGTGTTCTCGCAGTCGAGCAGTATGGTGCCGGGCCGTGGGGGACGCTACAGCTCGCCGACCTCGGCGCCGAGGTGATCAAGATCGAGGACCCGGCGTCGAAGGGCGATGTCGGACGGTACGTGCCGCCGTTCCAGGAAGACGAGGACTCGCTCTTCTTCGAGACCTTCAACCGGAACAAGAAGAGCATCTCGCTCGATCTTCGCCATTCTGAGGCGCGAGGCGTCTTCGAGGATCTCGTGCGCGAGTGCGACGTGGTGTACTCGAACCTCCGTGGCGATCAGCCGCGCAAGCTCGGGCTCACCTACGAGCAGCTGAAAGGCATCAAGCCGCGCATCGTGTGCTGCTCGCTCTCGGGGTTCGGGATGACGGGGCCGCGGGCGTCCGAGGGAGGCTACGACTACATGATGCAGGGGCTCGCAGGCTGGATGAGCCTGACGGGCGAGCCCGGCAGCCCGCCGACGAAGTCCGGGCTCTCGCTGGTCGACCTCTCCGGCGGCTACGTCTCGGCGATCGCCGTGCTCTCTGGCCTGTGGCGCGCGCGACGTGACGGCGTGGGCTGCGACTGCGACATCTCGCTGTTCGAGACCGCGCTCGCCGAGCTCATGTACGTCGGGACGTGGGTCGCGACGGAGGGCTACGAACCGAGGCGCATGCCGAACTCGGCACACCCGTCGCTCGTGCCGTTCCAGAACGTCCGCACTGCGGACGGCTGGATCGTGGTCGCGTGCCCGAAGCCAAAGTTCTGGGATCTGCTCTGCGATGCGATCGGCCACCCCGAGTTGCGTGACGACCCCCGCTTCGCGGACTTCTCTGCCCGCGACGCGAACCGCGCCGCGCTGCTGCCGATCCTCGACGAGGCCTTCGCCGGTCGCACGAGCGCCGAGTGGCTCGGGCTCCTCACCGCGGCGGGCATCCCGAGCTCGGCGATCAACGACGCCGCCGCCGCGCTCGTCGATCCGCAGGTCATCGCCCGCGAGGGGATCGTGGAGCACGACCATCCGAGGTTCGGCGAGGTGAAGACGGTAGCGACGCCGCTGCGCGTCGGGGAGGACGACAAGCCTGTCCGCCGCGCGCCCTTCCGCGGAGAGCACACGGACGATGTGCTGGCCGAGGTATGCGGATACAGCGCCGACAGAGTGAGCGAGCTCCGTCAGGCGGGCGTTTTCGGCTAAGTATGGGAAGATCGAGTCAACGACGAGCGGAGGGAGACCCGTGCGCATCAAGTTCATCATCCCGTTCCCCTTCGACGACGAGGGCATCGCGAACCGCGCCGCGCAAATCCCGAAGGAGATCCTCGGGCCGAACACGCATGTCGAGTGCATCCCCGTCAGAAACAGCGCAACGTTCGTCACGGACTACTACGAGGCGATGCTCTTCGATGTCTACATCGCCGAGGCCGGTCTGCGCGCCGAGGCCGAAGGCTACGACGCGGTGATCATGGACACGGTCTCAGACTCGGGCCTCTACGCCCTTCGCTCGCGCCTCACGATTCCCGTGATCGGCCCCGGGCTCGTCTCGTACGCGGTCGCGATCATGCTCGGCAAGCGCTTCTCGATCGTGACGATGTGGGACCGCTGGCGCCATCTGTACGAGAAGAATCTCGACACGTACCACCTCTGGGAGAAGTGCGCCTCCGTGCGCGCCGTAAACATCCCGCCCGACGTCGAGGCGCTGTTCGCCGGGAAGGAGGAGGAGATGTTCGAGAAGCTGACCGTAGAGGCCCGCAAGGCGATCGAGGAGGACGGCGCAGACGTCATTCTGCTCGGCTCGACGACGATGCACCAGGCGGGCGACTACATGGCCCGGAATCTCCCGTGCCCGGTGATCAACCCGGGGCCGGTGGGGATCAAGATGGCCGAGACGCTCGTCACGCTCGGACTCTCGCACTCGAAGGTCGCCTTCCCGACCCCCGACACGATCCAGGACGAGAAGTTCTTCTCCCTCATCGGCGCTGACGGAGGCACGAGGGAGGTGTCGGCGTGACCCGGCTGACCGAGCCGATCGCCGATGCCGCTCACCAAGAGGTCGGCGGCCTCCAGGTGGACGCAATTCGCGCGGGCAACGGCAGGATGCTACGGACGATCTACCCGCCGGGCTGGCGCTGGTCGACGCACATGCAGCCGGTGTCGGGCACGCCGTCCTGCATGCACACGCACCTCGGCTTCCTCGCGCAGGGACACATCGCGGGCGTCTACGAGGACGGGTGCGAGTACGACGTCGTCGCACCGCAGTTCGCCATCGTCGAAGCGGGTCACGACACCTGGGTCGTCGGTGACGAGCCCGCCGTCTTCATCTCATGGGACTCGGAGGAGGGGACGGCCCGGCGCTTCGGCCTCCCGGAGCGCCACGGCCACGGGTGAGTCCGGGCTCATGCCTCGCGTCTGACCCGGAAGCGGGGTCAGGTCTTGCATTGCAACAGGAAGACATGGCCCCTGTCGCAATGCAAGACCTGACCCCATCCCGGAGACGATCGCGGTGACTCATGTCGGCGGAGCCGACGACTTTCTCGTCCATTGCGATCGAGGACACGAACCACCTGCGCGATCATCCTCGACAACCTGACGCAACGCCCGGAGGTCGCCCACCTCGGGACCCGCATCGTCTTCGAGCACATCCGCAAGCCGGCGATTGCGCCGCTCGGCTGCGTCTGATCCGCTACTCCCGGGCGCCGGCCATCTCCCGTGCGACCTGAACCATGCGGGGGACGAGCGCCTCGACGATCCGCTCGCCGAGCTCGACGCTCGCCTTCGTCGCGTCGCCGACGACGCCCGACTCGGTGATGTCGCGGAGCATGTCCATCGGAACCACGACCTTGGGCCCCTCGTGACGCATGCCGTACTGGCCGTACGAGGTCCACGGGAGGCCGGCGTCTCGCACCACGGCGCCTCGGTCGTACGCGTCGCGGGTCGCCCGCTCCATCAGCACGCGCTGACCGAGCGCGAGCGCGAGGGACGTCTCGGCCTCTTCCGCGTGAATCATTGGTCCTTCCACGGGCGCGAGCACGTCGGCCGCGAGGTCCCACCACTGGACGAGGAAGACGCGGCGCCCGGTCGTCTCGAAGTAGTGGTTCACGGCGACCGTCAGCGCCGCGATGTTGCCGCCGTGCCCGTTGACGGCGATCAGGTTCTCGAAGCCGTGCTGGACGAGCGAGTTGCAGACTTCCCGGAAGACCTGCAGGAATGTCGTCGTCGAGAGCCGCATGCTCCCGGGGAATTGCATGTGGTACCAGGAGAGCGTCACGTTCAGGGTTGGCGCGACGAGGAGGCTGACGCCTTTTTCCTCTCCGAGCGCGGCCGCCCGTTCGCACAGGGAGCGCGCGATCAGGCAGTCGGTGTCGAGCGGCATGTGCGGTCCGTGCTGCTCGGTCGTCCCGATCGGGAGGAAGACGGCATCGACACCGGCCCCGATCGCGGCCTCGACCTCGGGCCAGGTCATCCGCTCAATGAGGCACTCACCCGCCATCGGCTACTCCTCGGGGCAGGGTGCGTTGACGTAGCCAGAACGGAACGGCCTCGCCTCGCCGGTCTCCGGCTCATACGAATGACGCCAGACGCAACCCGTGTCGTTCGTCAGCAGATGGATCGAAACCGACGGCTCGCTGGAGGTCGTACGAACGCGGTGGATGTCGTTCTGGGGAGGAATCAGGGCGTAGAAGTCCCCACGAACCAGCGAGCGCCGCTCGACGACCTCGAGCGACTCGTCCCCGTGAACGAAGACCTCCTCGTCCTGCGTCCCCCGGTAGAGGCCGACGAGCCCCCAGGCCAGGTGATCGTGAACCGGCGTCTCGATGGCTGGGGGAACGACGAGGCTGAAGAGCGAGAGCGAACCGTCCCCGGCCCGGAAAAGGGCCCACTGTCCGATGCCGCCGCCCATCCCGCTCTCGGGCGCCGGCCTGCAGTACTCGTTGGGAAGCCATGTCTCGTCCGCCAGGAGGTCTGCGAATCGCGGCCTGATCGCGTCGCACGCTTCCTCTGGCGTTCGCGCCGATTCGATGGCGATGCCCACGGCAGTCAGGAAGTCCCTGACCTCGGGTGAGTCGAGCAGGTAGTCGTCGTGAGGCATGCTGAGCGCGTAGTCTGCCGTCTCCCGGCGATGGATGAGGCGACTCCACTGGTCGACACGGAGCTCGAGGCCCGGGCAACCGCCTGGCGTCGTCACCTCCACGCCAACCCGGAGCTGTCGTTCGAGGAGGTGGACACCTCCCGGTTCATCTACGAGACGCTCGAGTCGTTCGGCGGTCTGGAGCTCGAACGGCCGACCCGGACGAGTGTGGTCGCGCGGCTTCGCGGCGATCGTCCCGGGAAGACGATCGCTCTGCGAGCCGATATCGATGCGCTGCCTATCCAGGAAGAGAACACCTTCGAGTTCGCGTCGACGCGACCGGGCGCGATGCACGCGTGCGGGCACGATGGGCACACGGCGATGCTGCTCGCGACCGCACAGCTCCTCGCCGCGCGGCGCTCAACTCTTGCCGGCGAGGCCCGTTTCGTCTTCCAGCACGCAGAGGAGCTTCCTCCCGGGGGCGCGAGCGAGCTGGTGGCGGCCGATGTCCTCGACGGGGTCGATCTCATCGTCGGCTGCCATCTGATCTCGCGGCTCGACGCCGGCAAGGTCACGATTCCGGTCGGCCCGTGGATGGCCGCCGCTGACATGTTCACGATCACCGTCTCGGGAGCCGGGGGACACGCCGCGATGCCACAGCTCTGCACCGATCCGGTCGTAGCCGCCTCGGCGCTCGTGACCGCTCTTCAAACGCTCGTTTCCCGGGAGACGAGCCCGCTCGACAGCGCCGTCGTCTCGATCACGAGGATCGTGGGTGGGACGGCCAACAACGTGATCCCGGAGTCGGTCGAGCTGGGAGGGACTACGCGGGCCTTCCTGCCCGAGACGCGGGCGCGGCTTCGCGAGGGCATCGAGCGCGTCGCCCGAGGGATCGCCGAGTCGCACCGCACGCCCTGTCGTGTCGAGTACATCGAAGGCTACGACCCGGTCGTCAACGACTCGGGAGTTGCGGAAATCGTCGAGCGCTCGGCGCGAGCCGAGCTCGGCGACGACGTGATCGCGCCGCCCGAGCCGATCATGGCAGGAGAGGACTTCTCCGCCTACCAGCAACTCGTCCCGGGCGTCTTCTTCACCGTGGGCGCGGGGAACGACGCCGTCGGCGCGAGCTTCCCGCACCACCATCCGCGCTTCACGATCGACGAGGCGGCGCTCGGGGTGGGCATCGCTGTGCTCGCGCGAACGGCGCTCGGCGTTCTGGAGGCTTGACGGCGGCGCCGGCGGGGGACATTCGTGATTTCAGCTTCAATGGGCGGTCGGCGTGCTGAACTCGCTCCTCGATCTCATCTCGGGCTCAGGCTGGACGTACGGCTTCCTGTTTCTCTTCGCAGCGCTCGACGCCGTACTCCCGATCGTCCCCGCGGAGACCGCCGTCGTGACCGCCGGAGTGCTCGCCGCGAATGGCAAGCTCAGTCTCGAGCTGATCATCCTGAGCGCCGCCGTCGGAGCGATCGTCGGCGACAACATCGGCTATCTGCTCGGGCGCACCCTGGAGCCGTGGGTCAAGAGACATCTCTTCAGCGGTGATCGTCAGCGCCGTCTCGACTGGGCCGAACAGGCGCTACGCGAGCGAGGCGGCTACCTGATCATCATCGCCAGGTTCATCCCCGGCGGGAGAACGGTGACAACCGTCGGCGCCGGTGTCCTGCACTACCCCTGGCCGCGATTCTTCGCCTTCGACTTCCTCGCGGGCTTCCTGTGGGGTACCTACGCGGCGCTCATCGGCTACTTCGGTGGCAAGGCGTTCGAGGACAGCCCGCTCAAGGGCATCCTCCTCGCCCTCGCGATCGCCTTTGGAATCGCCGGCTCGGTCGAGGCCTATCGCTACGCGAGGAAGCGACGACGCGCCCTCGCGCAGGCGGACAAGCCGCCGGATCGCGGCTGAGCTCGCCGGATCGGATACGGTCGCTGCCGCGCCCGGAACTTCGCGGCCGGCTGCCGTGTCCGGGCCTGCGGCCCTCCCCCGGCACGGCTGGCGCCTGCGGCGCCGTTGCGTGCCCGGCTGCGCGTCGGATCGCTCCTTGCTTCGCTCCTTGCTAGGTGCGGAGCCAGGCGGTGAGCGCCGGGTTCTTCGACGACACCACGCCGCCGTCTCGCTCCTCGGTGACGACGAGACCCGAGACGGAACCGTCGACGTGGAATGCGGAGACACCCGGCGAGGGGCCGAGAATACCGGCCGAGATGACCCGGTCGCCGACCACGGCCCACAGCTGGTAGGTGCGATCCGCAGGCAGCGGCGGCAGGTTGTTCCGGACGAGGTAGCCGGTGCCCTCCGGAAGGAGCACCGCGTCGACGGCCAGTCCACCGTCTTCCGAGCGCAGAACGACGCGCTCACCGCGGCCACTCGTCAGCGCATCGCCGGCGGCGGTCGCGAGATCGCCGCTCGGTGCGCCGGTCAGACGATCGATCTGGCTGGACTGATCCGCGACCTTGACGGCCAGGACGGCGATCGCCGCCACGGCCGCGACCGCTGCGGCGCCCGCGGCGACACGGAGGGCGAGCCCGGACCGTGATCGGGCCGACCACCTCGCGGAGAGTCGCTCTGAGAACGAAGGGCGAGCAGCAGGCTTGGGCCGGTGAAGCGCTCCGGAGATCCGTTGCCAGAGCTCGTCCGGGGGCTGGGCAGCACCCTGGCCCATCAGGGCAGCGGCTTCGAGGTGCGCGTCGACCTCACCCCGGCAGGCCGGGCACTCCGCGAGGTGCTGCTCGATCGACTCGCGCTCGTCGTCGTCGATGGCGTCGAGTGCGTAGGCACCGAGGAGATCCTGGGCCTCGGCGTGGTCGAGACGCCGCTTCACGTTCCTCCGATGCCTGCCTCCACCAGTGCGCTACGCATTCGGCGTAGGCCCACGCGGATCCTGCTCTTGATCGTTCCCTCGGGCTCATCGAGGATGGCCGCGACCTCACGATAGGTGTGCCCGCCGAAGTAGGCGAGCTCGATCGCACTCCGCTCCTCGGGCGTGAGCGATCCCATCGCGTCCTGGACTCGTTCTGCGACGGTCATGTCCCACACCTCTCGCTCGATGTCGTGCGAGCTCTCCTCGGGAGTGGCGAGCGCCTCTCGTTCCTCACGCTGCCGCCGTGCGCGCTCGGAGCGAAGCAGGTCGATCGAGCGACCGTGCGTCTGGGCGAGGAGGAAGGAGCGAAGGGTGCCGCGCTCCCGATCGAATTTCTCGGGGTTTCGCCAGAGGCGGAGGAAGACCTCCTGAACGATCTCCTCGGCGAGCGTGGGATCACCGAGAAGTCGACGTGCGAGGCCAAGCACCGGCCCGGCGTGGCGGCGGTACAGCTCCGCGAGGGCGTCTTCGTCGTAGCGCCCGACGGCGACCACGAGCGAGGGATCGCTCGTCTCGTGGAGATCGGTGGTCGATATCCCATGCAGTCCATGTTCGCTGCGAGGCATGGGATCGGATGACGGGAACTCTGGGCTCTTCACTGTTCATTCTTTATACAGAATCCGTCCACTGTTTGCCAGTCGTGTCCTCGAGGAAAGCGCGGCTTGTATGCTCGCGGCCCATGGACGCGTCCAAACTCGGCGTCGCCGCAAGTCTCGACCGGCTCGGAACGGAGACGGCTTTCTCGGTGCTCGCCCGCGCGCGCCAGCTCGAGCGCGAGGGGCGTGACGTGATTCACCTCGAGATCGGGGAGCCCGACTTCGATACGCCGGCGCACATCTGCGATGCCGCCTACGCGTCCATGAAAGCCGGAGGCACGCACTATTGCCCGAGCGCCGGGATCCCCGAGTTCCGCGAGGTCGTCGCCGCAGAGCTCTCGCGGACGCGGGGAGTCTCCGTCAAGCCGGAGACCGTGCTCGTGGCGAACGGTGCCAAGCCCTTTCTCTTCTTCACGATCCTCGCCGTGTGTAACCCGGGTGACGAGGTCATCTACCCCGATCCCGGCTTCCCGATCTACGAGTCCGCCATCCGCTGGATCGGAGCGACCCCGGTACCGCTGCCGTTGCTCGAAGAGCGTGATTTCACCTTCGACCCCGACGATCTCGCGGCGCGAATCGGCCCGCGGACGAAGCTCGTCATCCTGAACTCGCCACAGAACCCGACGGGCGGGGTCGTGCCCCGCGTCGATCTGGAGGAGACGGCACGCATGCTCGAATCGAGCGGTGCGTGGGTGCTCTCCGACGAGGTGTACTCGCGGATGCTGTACGAGGGCGAGTTCGCGAGCATCGCGAGCTTCGCCGGTCTGCTCGAGCGGACGATCCTCCTCGACGGCCTCTCGAAGACCTACGCGATGACCGGGTGGCGG
>JBBQXH010000016.1:0-15162 GCA_038209835.1 Gaiellales bacterium
AGAGCGCTGAGGCCGGCTCCTCGTCCTCGGCGATCCGCGACCGCATCCTGATCATGTCCGCAAGCGCCCAGTACGTCACGCCTTCGCCGTAGGCGAGGCATCTGCCGCGGTGCCAGTACACGTCGTCGGCGAGCCCGTCGATGTACTTCGAGAACTCCCAGGCGAGACGCGACTTTCCGATCCCCGCGATCCCCGTGGCGGACACGAGGTGCGCCCTTCGCTCGTCCGCGCTCGCGTGGAAGAGATCCTTGATCTGGCGCAGTTCGCGCTCGCGGCCGACGAACGGCGCTTCGAGCCCGACCGACCGCTGAGCACCCTTGCGACCACCGAGCACGCGGAGCGCCCGCCAGAGCTCGAACGGCTCGGTCTTTCCCTTCAGCTCATGCGTACCCGCCGCCTCGTAGGCAACCGCGGCCTCGCTCGCTCTCCGGGTCGCATCCCCGACGAGCACCGTCCCCGGCTCGGCGGCGGACTGTACCCGTGACGCGGTGTTGACGAGATCGCCGGCGACCATCCCCTGGCTTTCCGCGCCGAGGGTGACCGCCGCTTCGCCCGTCAGCACTCCGGCACGCGCTGACAGGCCCTCGGCACCGACGTCGGCTTCGAGCGCCTCGACCGCCGCAACAAGATCGAGTGCCGCCCGGACGGCGCGCTCGGCGTCGTCCTCGGTCGCGACGGGTACACCCCAAACCGCCATGACGGCGTCGCCGATGAACTTCTCGACGGTGCCGCCGTATCGCTCGATCAACGTCCTTGCCGTGTCGAAGTACTGCGAGAGGAGCTCGCGCACCTCCTCGGAGTCTCGAGACTCGGACAGCGTGGTGAATCCGACGAGATCCGCGAACAGAACCGAGACGAGGCGCCGCTCCGCGGCGGGTTCGGCGCGCGCCGCGGTCGGAACCGCCGTTGCCGACGCTGCATCGAGCGCGGCTCCGCACTGATAGCAGAACTTGCGGCCGGGCTCATTCGCGGCGCCGCATGCGGCGCATGCCGACGCGAGCGGAGTGCCGCACTCACCGCAGAACCGCGCGTCGGGCCGGTTCTCGCTTCCGCAACTCGCGCAGGGCACCATGCCTGCAGGAGCCTACTCCAGTCGAAGTCGCGTCTTCGGGGCTAGGTTCTTGCCGCGCGCGCCCGTATCGCCGCCCGGCGGCGGCGATGAGCCTTCGCTCCTTCCTGCGCGTGGGTATCGCCGCCTCCCGGCGGCGAAGAAGCTTCGCAGCGGGCTTCCGCCGGCTGCTGCGCGTCGCTTCGCTCCTTGCTTCGCTCCTGGCGGCGGGGCGGCTACCATGTCTCGTTCGTGCGGTTCAGACGACGACGCAGCGAGGCGCCGACGAAGCCGCGGCGCCGGATCCGCAAGCTTCGCTTCACCTTCCTCCTCCTGATTCTCGGGCTGGTCGGCCTCGCGTCGTTCGGCTTCGGCTTCATCACGGCGATCGCGAACGACGTCCCGTCGCTCGACCCGGCGAAGGCGCGGAATACCGAGCGGAACGGCTACATCTACGCCGCCGACGGGACCGTCTTGGCCGTCCTGCGGAGCGACCAGAGCCGCGTGCTCGTCGACTCGGGCGAGATCGCCCCGATCATGAAGCAGGCGATCGTCGCCGTCGAGGACCGGCGCTTCTGGGAGCACCGCGGCGTCGATCTGCGCGGCATCTTCCGGGCGGTATGGAGGGACATCCAGAACAAGACAGTCGTGCAGGGTGGCTCGACGATCACGCAACAGCTCGTCAAGAACACCTACATCCAGCCCGAGCGAACCGTCAGCCGAAAGCTCAAAGAGGCGGCGCTCGCATGGCAACTCGAGCGGCGCTGGTCGAAGGACCGGATCCTCACGACCTATCTGAACACGATCTACTTCGGCCACGGGGCGTACGGGATCGAGATGGCCGCCCGGGTCTACTTCAAGCACAACGCGAGCGAGCTCACGCTCCCCGAGGCCGCCCTGCTCGCAGGCCTCCCCGCGTACCCGACGGCCTTCGACCCGGTATCGAGCCCGACCCGAGCGCTCGACCGGCGAAACACCGTGCTGGCGCTGATGTTCGGCCAGCAGCTGATCACGAAGACCCAATACGACAATGCCCGCCGAGCTGCGCTCCCCAACGCCGAAGAGGTCGGGCTGCCTGGGACGAGTGGCCCGGCCAAGTACTTCACGGAGTACGTCAAGCAGCAGCTCATCGACTACTACGGCTCGGGGAAGGTCTTCGGCGGCGGACTCAAGGTGTACACGTCGATCAACTTCGACCTCCAGAAGCGGGCGCGAGAAGCCATCGACAAGTGGTTGACGAGAAAGAACGGCCCCGCCGCAGCGCTCGTCGCCGTCGACCCCCGTGACGGCCGCGTGCTCGCGTTGATCGGCGGTGAGGGCTTCTCGAAGAGCCAGTTCAACCTCGCCACCCAGGGTGAGCGTCAGCCCGGGTCGTCGTTTAAGCCCTTCGTCCTCGCAGCGGCGCTCGCGCAGGGAGTCTCTCCCGCGACGACCTATGCCTCGAAGCCGCAGGTGATCAATATCGGCGACAAACTCTGGGCGGTACGGAACTACGAGAACGCCTACCTCGGCAGCGCGAACCTGACGACGGCCACGATCTACTCGGACAACACGGTGTATGCGCAACTGACGGCGCAGGTCGGCCCGAAGCGCGTCGCCCAGATGGCGCACCGCCTGGGGATCCAGAGCCCCCTCGACAACTATTTCGCGATCGGCCTCGGAGCCGAGGCGGTCAACCCGCTCGAGATGGCTCGCGCGTTCTCGACGTTCGCGAACGGCGGCAAGCGCACCGACGGAAGTCTCCTCGGCAACCTTCCCCGCACGGTCCTCGCCGTCAGGGACGGGAAGAAGCTCTTCGACAACAAGCCGGTCAACCGCCAGGTTCTCGATCCCAACCAGAATGCGATCCTGACCTCGATCCTCCAGCAGGTCGTGCAATTCGGCACCGGAAAGCGGGCGGCGCTCACCGATCGGGCGGTCGCCGGCAAGACGGGGACGACCGAGAACTACGGCGACGCCTGGTTCGTCGGCTACACCCCGCAGCTCGCCGTCGCCGTGTGGGTCGGCTACCCGGATCGACTTCAGCCGATGCTGCACGAGTTCGGCGGCGATCCCGTCGCGGGCGGCACGTATCCGGCGCTCATCTTCCACACGTTCATGAAGGACGCGATGAAGGACCTCGAGGAGCTCCCGGAGAGCTTCCCGTCTCCGTCCTACGGGTATTCGGTCCCCGTCTCGGTCACGTACCGGAACGGCCAGTGGGAGCGCGATAACGGGCAGTGCGAGGACACGTTCACGATCGTGTTCTTCTCCGGCTCGGAGCCGGCGCGCACAGCCAACTGCAAGCCGAACGAGGTCGAGGTGCCGAAGGTGGTGGGCGCGAAAGTCCTCGACGCCGAGGCTCGTCTCGCGGCGCAGCCGCTTGAGTACGAGGTGATCTACCGGCCCGCGAAGCCAGGCGAGGAACGCCCCGGCATCGTCCTCGAGCAGAAGCCCACCGGCGGGACGCTGTCCGCCTTTGGCACGGTCCGGCTGATCGTCGCGAAGGCTCGTCACGGCCTCGTCCCGCGGGTCGTCGGCCTGCCTGTCGATCAGGCGAGGCTCCGGCTCGCGAACTCGAAGCTCGAGACAGAGGTGCAGGAGGTGACCGGTGGCACCGCCGGCGTGGTTCTCGAGCAGTTACCGAAGCCCGGGCTCGCTGCGAGCCCGAACATGATCGTCAGGCTGATCGTCGGCCAACCGTAAGGGTCTCGAGAGAAACCGGCTGCCCCGCTCGCAATACCGCCACGGCTGGTCAACCGCCTTCGTGATCCCGATTCTCGGCGTGGTGACGACCTCGGCGGCGGCGGCCCGGTGGATCGCGAATGGTGCCCGGTCGAGCGCGAGCCCGTCGTGGTCACGGGTGATGCCGAGCGCCTGACAGAGACGGCCCGGCCCCGAGCAGAGCAGGCGCGGCTCGCTGGTTCCCCTGCGCTCCACCATCTTCTCGATCCCTTCGAGCGGCTCCAGCCCGCGCAGGAGAACGGCCGCAGCGCTTCCCTCGACCCCACAGACGAGGTTGACGCACCAGTGGATCCCGTACGACCGGTAGACGTATGCGAATCCGGGCGGCCCGAACATGACGGCGTTCCGCTCGGTACGGCCCCTGAAGCTGTGACTCGCCGGGTCGTCCTGGTCGTAAGCCTCCACCTCGACGATGCGCCCGCCGACTCCGTCGACCAGGAACGTCGAGCCGATCAGATCAGGGGCGACCTCGTGGACATTTCGCGCGAAGAAGCTCCTGTCGAGCCGGCTCACCCCTCGAACAGACGCTGCGCCTCGGCCGGCGAGGCCGTCGCCTCGAGCAGCTTCCGAGCCCGGCGAGCGAGCTCGTCGAGATCGACCCCGGCCTCCGACTTGATCGAACGCTTGAGGAGCGGCCCGACACGATCGGCGTCCGTCACGACCCGCTCGGCCAGCGCAACCGCCTGGTCGACGAGCTGCGTGCCGACCGCCTCCGGCTGGCCCATGTCGACGAGGATCGTCCGCTCGGTCCGCGATGCGATCAGCGGCTCCGCGATGCCGTCGACCCAGACCAGTGTCCGACGGCCACTTCCCCGCCGATCGTCCGTGATCGGCTCGAGGGCGTAGATCCGGTCGGCTCGCGCATACTTGCCGAACCCGAGGAAGACCATCCGCGGAGCACCGTCTGCCACGACGCGATTATCGCGGTCAAACCGCCGCAGGTCGAGGGCCGTATGCGTCGGTGGAGACATTCGGCGAGGAGAGGGAGCTTGCCATGAGCATGAGCAGAAGACATCTGGGGCTCGTTGCGGTCCTTGCGGTCACGCTGGCGGTTGCGGCCTGCGGCGGCGGATCTGGCGAGTCGGACTCGACGCCGGCCGCCGGAGCCGGCGGCGGCACCATCCACGTGGCGAAGACCGACCTCGGGGACATTCTCGTGAACGACCAGGGCATGACCGTCTACCTGTTCGAGAAGGACTCGGGTGGAACCAGCTCGTGCGCCGAGGCGTGCGCGACGGCCTGGCCGCCGCTCGCCGTGACCGGCTCTCCGGCGGCCGGTGAGGGAATCGACGCGGCGAAGCTCGGCACGATCACCCGCCCGGACGGGTCGACGCAGGTGACCTATATCGGCCACCCCCTGTACCTCTTCAGCGGGGACGCGAAGCCTGGGGACACCAAGGGCCAGGAGTCGGAGGCGTTCGGCGCCGAGTGGTACGCGGTCTCGTCCGCGGGCGACACGGTCGAGCAGAAGGTGACCGGAGGAGGCTACTGACGGGCGACCGAAGCGCCCAGCGTCTCGACCACGTACTCCTGATCCTCGGCGTCCAGCTCCGGGAAGAACGGCAGCGCGAGCATCCGCCGGCTCGCCTCCTCGGACACGGGCAGCGTGCCCTCACGGTAGCCGAACCGCTCCCGCATGTACGGCTGGAGGTGAATCGAAGGGAGGTAGCGGCTGGTCGCGATCCCGTGGCCGGCGAGCTCGGCGATGATCCGCTCCCGATCGAGACCCGGAGCGAGTCGCACGGGGTAGACGAACCAGGAGCGTCGATGATCGCCGTCGTCGAGGAGCGGGATCTCGACCCCGTCGATCTCCTCGAGCAGCAGTGCATATCGCGCAGCGACAGTCGAGCGGCGGGAGAGGATGTCGTCGAGCTTCTCCATCTGGGCCAGTCCGACCGCCGCGGAGAGGTCGTCGAGGCGGTAGTTGTAGCCGAACCTCGCGTGCTCGAGCCACCCGCCCGAGTCGGCGCGGCCCTGGTTCGCCAGGCTCTTCAGCAGACGCCATTCCTCCTCGGAGTGCACGGCGATCGCTCCGCCTTCGCCCGTCGTGACCTGCTTGTTCGGATAGAAAGCGAAGACCGCCGGATGGTCGAAAGAGCCGAGCGGGCGGCCGCGATACTCGGCGCCGAGCGCCTCACAGGCGTCCTCGACGACGGCCAGCCCATTGGCGGCGGCAAGCTCGCGCAGCGGCTCCAGCTCGCACGGATAGCCGAAGATGTCGACGAGGACGAGCGCCTTCGTTCGCGGCGTGATCGCCGCAGCGACGGCGGCAGGGTCGAGGTTCAGCGTGCGCGGATCGATATCGGCGAAGACCGGGGTGGCGCCCTCGTACATGACGCAGTTCGCCGAGGCGACAAACGAGAACGGCGACGTGATCGCCTCGTCTCCCGGGCCGAGGCCCGCGAGCCGCACGCAGAGGTGAAGGCCGGCCGTCCCGCTCGAGACGGCCGCGACGTGCGGAGCTCCGACCCGCTCAGCGATGGCCTGCTCGAATCGGTCGATCATCGGCCCGAGGGCCAGCCGTCCCGATCGGAGCGTCTCGAGAACGAGCTCCTCCTCCCGGTCGCCCACGTAGGGCTTCGAGAGCGGAACCTGCCGGGTCAGGAGCCCGGAACCGAGGTCGGGACGTATTCGAGCCAGTGGGAGAACCGCGGGTCGCGCCCGGTGACGGTGGCCAGGTAGGTCTCCTGGATCGCCTTCGTGATCGGGCCGGGATCGCCGATCTCGTGGTCGTCGACCGAGCGAATCGGCGTCACCTCGGCCGCCGTGCCGGTCATGAACAGCTCGTCGGCGACGTAGAGGTCGGTCCGGATCAGCGGCTTCGAGACGATCTCGTAGCCGAGGTCGCGCGCGATGTGCATGACGGAGTCCCGCGTGATCCCCGGAAGGATCGACGCGGACAGATCGGGGGTGTAGATGACGCCGTTCTTGACCATGAACAGGTTCTCGCCGGACCCATCCCCCACGTAGCCGTCCTCGGTGAGGAGAATCGCCTCCTCGTATCCGGCCCGCGAGGCCTCGAGGACGGCGAGCATCGAGTTGAGGTAGACACCCGTCGCCTTGGCAGCGTGCGGGATCGTGTTGGGCCCGACGCGACGCCACGTAGAGACCTTGGCACGGATGCCTTTCTCGAGCGCCTCGGCGCCGAGGTAGGTGCCCCAGGGCCAGCTCATGATCGCGACCTCGACGGGGTTGTCGCGCGGCGGAACGCCGAGGGTTCCGTACCCGTAGAACGCGATCGGCCGGATGTAGCACGCCGGCAGGCCGTTCGACGAGAGCAGGTCGAGCGTTCCCTTGACGAGCTCGTCGACCGAGTAGGGCAGCTTCATATAGATGAGCGACGCCGACGTCTCGAGCCGGCTGAGATGGTCGGTCAACCGGAACACCGCAGGGCCCGCCGGCGTCTCGTAGCAGCGGATTCCCTCGAAGACCCCCGAGCCGTAATGGAGCCCGTGCGAGCCGACGTGGATTGTCGCGTCGTCCCAGTCGACGAGCTCGCCATTCATCCAGATCGAGGCGGTGGGCTCCATGAGAGGCGTAGCTTACGCGTCGAGGGTGGCGGCGTGATCCGGCACGTAGGTCTGCGTCGAGCGATCGGGACGCCGGTAGCCTTCGTCGGCCTGACGCGCCGGAAGCTCGATCGGCTCGGGATCGCGGTAGCCCCAGGGCACCGAGCTCAGCAGGTGCGCCATGCAGTTGAGGCGGGCACGCCGCTTGTCGTCAGCCTCGACGACCCACCACGGCGCCTCGGGTATGTCCGTGTGGACGAACATCTCGTCCTTGGCACGGGAATAGTCGACGTAGTGGCGCCGCGACTCGAGATCCATCCCCGAGAGCTTCCAGCGACGGGTCGGATCGTCGATCCGGGCCTTGAACCGCCGCTCCTGCTCTTCGTCTGAGACCGAGAACCAGTACTTGAGGAGATGGAGCCCATCCTCCACGAGCAGGCGCTCGAACTGAGGGCACTGGGCGAGGAAGCGCTTGTACTCCTGCGGCGTGCAGAAACCCATGACATGCTCGACGCCGGCGCGGTTGTACCAGCTCCGGTCGAAGAGAACCATCTCGCCGGCGGCCGGAAGGTGCTCGACGTATCGCTGGAAGTACCACTCGGTCTTCTCGCGGTCGGTCGGCGTAGGGAGCGCGGCGATCCGGCAGAAGCGGGGGTTGAGCCGCTCGGCGATCCGCTTGATCACTCCGCCCTTGCCGGCCGCGTCACGACCCTCGAAGACGACCGCTACCCTCGTGCCCTCCGCCCGGACCGAGTCGAGCATCTTTACGAGGTCGACCTGGAGTCGATCGAGCTCAGCCTCGAACACGCCCTTCTTCAGGCGCTGACCCTTGTGCTCCTTCTCCGCCATCGAGAGAGGCTAACTGTCCTGACTCCTCAGCTCTCGCGGCAAACGTCGACCGAGCGTGCTCGCGAGAGGCGGACGAGCTCGGTCGGGGCGAGACCCGCCATGTGGCGATCTGAGCCCGCGCCGGCCCAGACTTCGGGCCACGAGAAGAACGACTGATCGACGAGGACGTCCTTGACGCCCGGCTGGGGGAACGGTGCGACACCGCCGACGTCGAACCCGGTCGTCTCGAGAACGAGCGGCGGCGGGGCGATCCTGGCTACCTTCGCACCCACGGCGGCCGCGATCTTCACCGGATCGGCACGGCGCGATCCGGGGACGAGCGCGAGGACGGGCTCACCATCGCAGACGAACAGGAGCGACTTCACGATCTGATCCGGCTCGCAGCCGATCGCGTCGGCCGCGTCCGCAGCGGTGGGCGTTCCCTTCCGAAACTCCTGCAGCCGGGCCTCAGCTCGTGCGTCGGCCAGGAACCGCGCGACACGCTCGACCGGTCCTGGAAGGCTGTCGCCGAGCATGCTCTTAGAGCTCACTCCTCGAGCGTGATGAGCGTGACCTCGACGAAGCCCGGCTCAGCGCGGAGCCGGTTCGCGAGCTCCTCCGAGAGCGGCGTGTCGACGGTCAGGGTCATCAGCGCGTTCCCACCGGGTCGGTTCCGGGAGACGGCCATCGTCGCGATGTTGACGCCGCCCTCGCCGAGCATCGTGCCGACGCGCCCGATCCGGCCCGGCTGATCCTGGTTCACGATGAAGACCATGTTGGGCTCGAGGTCGACCTCGATCTCGTACCCGAGGGCGCTGACAAGTCTCGCCCGGTTGTCGCTCCCGATCGTCGTTCCGGCGACCGAGACCTCACGGCCGGCCGCGACCGTCGTCACTTCCATCAGGCTCGTGAAGTCACGAGACGTCCTCGCCGATTCCTCCCGCACCTCGATGCCTCGCTCGCGCGCGACGACGGGCGCGTTGACATGGTTGACCTCCTCCTCGACCCGCCCGCGGAACGCGCCGTTCAGCGCGGCGACGGTCAGCAGGCGCGTATCCCGGTCGGCGAGCTCTCCGCGGTAGGAGAAGTCGAGCCTCGTCGGCGTCCCGCCCGCGAGCTCGAAGGCGAGCTCGCCGAGCTTCGACGCGAGCGGCATGTATGGCCTGAGAAACTCGAGCTCCTCGGGAGGAACGGTCGGGACGTTGACCGCATTCGACGCGACGCGCCCCTCGAGCGCCGCGACGACCTGCTCGGCGACGATCACCCCCGCGCGATCCTGGGCCTCGCGAGTCGAAGCGCCCAGGTGGGGAGTCACGATGACGTTGTCGAGCCCGATCAGCGGACCGGCGTACGGCTCTTGGCTGAAGACGTCGATCGCCGCGCCCGCGACCTTCCCCGACCGGAGTGCCTCGACGAGGGCGTCCTCGTCGATCAGCTCGCCTCGCGCCACGTTCACGATCCGGACGCCGTCCTTCATGCATCCGATCTCGTCCCTGCCGATCAGCCCTCGCGTCTCGGGTGTGAGCGTCGCGTGGAGGGAGATGACGTCAGCGACGCGAAGGAGATCGTCGAGGCTCGAGACGGGTTCGGTACCCAGCTCGCGCATCCGTTCAGGGGCGAGAAACGGGTCGTACGCGATCACCTGCATGGACAGACCGCGAGCGCGCCGCGCCACCTGCTGCCCGATCCTGCCGAACCCGACGAGACCGAGCGTTCTGTCGGCGAGCTCGACTCCGCCGAAGCGCGAGCGCTCCCACCGGCCGTCGATGAGCGCCGCGTATGCCTGCGGAATCGAGCGGACGAGGGCGAGCAGGAGTCCGATCGTGTGCTCGGCGGCCGAGACGACCGTGGATTGAGGAGCATTGACGACGATGATCCCGCGCTTGGTCGCGGCCGAGACGTCGACGTTGTCGACCCCGACGCCGGCCCGACCGATGACCTTCAGATACGGCGCACGCTCGATCAGCTCGGCAGTAACGCGTGTGGCGCTGCGAACGATGATCGCGTCGTAGTGCTCGATCTGTGCGTCGAGGTCACCGTCGAAGTCGACGTCGACGTCGAATCGTGTGCGCAGAAGATCGACACCGGCCTCCGCGATGCGCTCGCGAACGAGGATGTGTGGTCGGCCGTTGGCGCTCATCAGACGCGGACGCCCGCGTCGAAGGCCTCGCGGGCCCGCGGAACGGCAACGCCGCGCTCGACGGAGATGCCTGCGCCGGCCGCGGCCGACTCGAGCGCCTCGAGAGCCGCCGTGACGTCGGCGAGCTCGATTGCCCCGATATGGCCGATCCTCACGATCCTTCCCTTCAGCTCTCCCTGCCCGCCGGCAACGGTCACGCCCGATTGCTCGCGCATCGCGCGGACGATCGAGCTCCCGTCGACATCCTCGGGAACGCGGATCGCCGTGACGACCGCCGATCGGTCCTCGTCTGGCGAGAAGAGCTCGAGGCCCATCGCCTTGGCGCCCTCGCGGCACGCGAAGCCGAGCCGGCGGGAGCGATCCCAGGCCTGCTCGATCCCCTCGGCGAGAAGCAGGTCGATCGCGACGTCGAGGCCGCGGATCAGCGAGACGGCGGGGGTGAACGGCGTGCGTCCACCGGATTGCGCGACAAGAGCGCGCGCCCAGTCGAGATAGAAGCGCGGCGCGGTCGCCTGCTCCGAAGCAACGAGAGCCGCTGGAGTGACCGACGCGAACGCGAGCCCGGGAGGTGTCATCAGCGCCTTCTGCGCCCCAGACACGACAACGTCGATGCCCCACGCGTCCTGCTCGAGCGGAACCGCGCCGAGCGACGAGATCGCGTCGACGACGCAGAGAGCGCCGGCCGCTGCGGCGTGCTCGGCGATCGCCCTGACGTCTGCGACCACTCCGGTCGAGGTTTCGCTCTGCGTGCAGTAGACGACGCTCGCGCCGCCCAGCTCGGCCAACCTGGCCGCAACGTCGGCGGGGTCGGGAGTCTCCCCCCACTCGTACCTCAGGTGGACGAGCTCGCAGCCGTACCGCTCGACGATCGTCGCCCACCGCTCGCCGAAATACCCGGCGGAGACGACGAGCACGCGATCGCCGGGCGAGACGAGGTTGGCGACGGCTGATTCCATCGCCCCGCTCCCCGACGCAGTGAAGAGAATCACGTCACTCGTCGTTCGGAAGACGTCCTTCAGCCTGTCGAAGACCCGTGCCAGCACCGCCGTGAACTCGGGTCCGCGGTGATAGACGATCGGCTCGGCCATCGCCGCCTCGACCGCAGGCGGAACGGGGGTCGGCCCCGGCGTCATCAGATAGCCCTTGGGAGGCGTCACCACTTGAGCCTAACGAAGCGCCCCGACCTCCCGCCGCACGGGCCCGAGCGTCAATGGAGGATCAGGGTGACCACGACGAGACCGACGCCGCAGAGTGCGCCGACAGCCGCGAGATGTCTCAGGAGCGGCGAGTCCGGCGCCGGGCGCACACACAGCCTGACGATGACGTCCCCGGCAGGCCCTCCACGCCCCCCCGCGTGGCCCTCGCCCTCAAGACGGATCTCGTCGCCGTCCTCGGTCCCGGCCGGTACCTCGACGAGGATCGACCGCTCTTCCTCGGCCCGTCCGTGACCGCCGCACGCGGGACACGGATGGTCGATGACCGTTCCCCTGCCACGGCACCGCGCGCACTCCTGAAACCGGATGAAGCGACCTCGGGCCGCGCTCCCGTCCTCGCGGATGCGGCCTGACCCTGAGCAACCCGCGCAGGTCGAGCGCTGGCTTCCCGCGCTGCCTCCGCTCCCGCCGCAGGCGGCACACTCGGTCACCGCCCGGTAGCGCACGCCTCGCGTCGTCCCGCGGGCCGCTTCGACGAAGTCGAGACTCGCTTCGACGAGCACATCGGCTCCCCGCTCGCCGGGCCTCGGCGGCGCCGCGCCATGAGCGCCGAGGAGATCGTCGAAGAGCCCGCTGCCTCGGTACCCGAACCTGTCGTAGCGCTCGCGAGTCGGCGCGTGCGAGAGCACCTCGTACGCCTCGGCGATCTCCCGAAACTTCTCTCCCGCGTCGGGATCGCTCGACACGTCGGGATGGATCTCGGCCGCGAGAGTCCGGAAGGCCTTCTTGACGAGCTCGCGGTCGGCGTCACGCGGCACGCCGAGCACCTCGTAGTAGTCGCGCTTCGCTCGCGTCACCACGCCCGTGGAGCCTATAGACCGCACCTGTCGGAGACGACCGGAGCGTAGGCTTCCGGGAATGGAGGCGCTGCTCGCTTTCGTTGCCACATTGCTCGCGCTTCGCCTCGCCGGCGATCTCCTTTGGCGCTACCGCAGCACCCGCAGCCCGCAGCTCGCGGCCTGGGCTGCGTCGCTCGGCGCCTATGCCCTTGCCTCGGCCGCCCTCGCGTGGGGTGCCGCGGCGGGCTGGGACGACCGTGCCTTTCGCGTCTACTACCTGTTCGGAGGGCTGCTGACCGCGTCGCTCCTCGGCGTCGGATCGCTGCTCCTGGCGGGACGCCGGTGGGCCGCGCCGGTCGGGCTCATCTACGCCGGGCTGGCAATCGGCGTGGCGATCGCCGCGCCGCTGGCGTCACCTGTCACGGGCTCCTCGATCCCCGAGGCACAGGCGCATCTCGACTTCGTTCCGGCGCGCCTCGTCGCAGTGCTCGGGAACACGCTCGGCACGATCGCCGTCGTCGCCGTCGCACTCCTGACGATCCGCAAGCGCCCGCTCGCCAACGCACTCATCCTCGCCGGCGTCGCCGTCGCCGCAGCCGGAAGCGCGGTCGCCGGGCTCGGAGAGGCCGAGACCGCGGCGTTCATCGCCGCAGCTGCGGTTCTGCTCTACGCCGGCTTCGTTGTTTCTTCTGGGGAGCGCCTGACGTGGCCCGGGAGAACGCTCAGGCGCGGAGCTTCTCGCGCACCCGCTCGTTGACGACCTTCGGGTTCGCCTTCCCCCGGGTCGCCTTCATCACCTGACCGACGAAGAAGCCGAGGAGCCCCTCCTTACCGCCGCGATAGGCCTCCACCTGCCCGGGGTTCCCAGCCAGGATCTCGTCGATCACGGGATCGAGCGCGGCGGCGTCCGTCACGGCCTCCTGCGCGAGATACGGATCCGCCGAAAAGCCCGGCTCGCCGACCTTCGCGATCGCCTTGTCGAAGGCCGCGCGGGGGATCTTCTCGCGCGCCTCGACGAGCCGACCGAGCTCACCGGCGTTCACCGACTCGGGGTCGACTCCGGTCGCGGCGAGCTGGTTCATGACGACGTTCGCAACCGCCTTGCGGTCACCGGCGACGCGCTCGTAGAGCCCGCTGCGGCCACTCGTGACGAGATCCGCTGCCAGGTCGAGCCCGATGTCGCCCTCGAGACGGCGAATCCGGGCAGCCGGCAACTCGGGAATCTCGGCGCGCAGCCGCTCGATCATCTCGGCCGGCGGCTCGACGGGGACGAGATCCGGCTCCGGGAAGTACCGGTAGTCGTCGGCCTCCTCCTTCGAGCGCAGCGGCGAGATCGTCCCCGACTGCGGATCGAAGTGCAGCGTCTGCTGGGTGACGTCCTCCCCCGCCTCGTAGAGCGCAACCTGCCGCTCGATCTCGGCGTCGATCCCCTTTGCGACGAAGCTGAACGAGTTCATGTTCTTGAGCTCGGTCTTCGTGCGAAAGCCGGTCTCGCCGACCTCCCGAACCGACACGTTCGCGTCGCAGCGCAGCGACCCCTTCTCCATCTCGGCGTCCGAGATCCCGAGCTCGACGACCGTCTGCCGGAGAAGCTGCAGGAAGCGCTTCGCCTCGTCGGCCGAATGGATGTCGGGCTGGGAGACGATCTCGACGAGCGGCGTCCCGCCCCGGTTGAAGTCGACGAGCGAGGTCTCCGCGCCGTGGATCCGTCCCGCCCTCCCGCCGACATGGATCGTCTTCGCGGCGTCCTCCTCGAGGTGCGCCCGCACGATGCCGACCTCGAGGTCGCCCTCCGAGCCGGGAACGGAGAACGTCCCGTCGATACAGAGGGGCTCCTCGTACTGGGAGATCTGGTAGCCCTTCGGAAGGTCCGGGTAGAAGTAGTTCTTCCTCGCGAAGATCGCCCGCTCAGCGATGCGACAGCCGAGGGCGAGGCCGAGCTTCACCGTCCATTCGATCGCGGTGCGATTCGGAACCGGGAGAACCCCGGGGAACGCGAGGCAGACCGGGCAGGTGTGCGTGTTCGGCTCATCGCCGGGGCTGTTCTCGCAGCGGCAGAACATCTTCGTCCGCGTCTTTAGCTGGACGTGGATCTCCAACCCGATCACGGGTTCGAACTTCATCGGAGGCGCTCCGGCACGTAGTCGAAGCCGATCGCGCGCTCGAGCGCATGCCCGGCTCGGAAGAGGCGGTTCTCGGAGAACTGCGGCCCGAGGAGCTGCAGCCCGACCGGGAGCCCGTCCGACAGTCCGCACGGGATCGAGAGCCCGGGGAGCCCGGCCATGTTCGGCGGAATCGTCAACACGTCGCAGAGGTAGAGGGACAGCGGGTTTTCCGCCTTCTCGCCCAGCTTGAAGGCCACCGTCGGCGATGTCGGGCTGACGAGCAGGTCGAACTCCTCGAAGGCGGCTGCGAACTCCTGCCCGATCATCGTCCGCACTTTCTGCGCCTGGCCGTAGAAGGCGTCGTAGTAGCCGGCCGAGAGGGCGTACGTCCCGAGCATGATCCGGCGCTTCGGCTCGTCTCCGAAACCTTCCCAGCGGGTGCGCATGTACATGTCGAGGAGATCGGTGGCCCCGTCCGCACGGTGGCCGTACCGGACGCCGTCGTAGCGTGCGAGGTTCGAGCTCGCCTCTGCCGGCGCAACCAGGTAGTAACACGCGAGTCCGTACTCGACCGAGCGCGGCAGCGAGCACTCCCCCACGTCCGCGCCGAGCTCCTTCGCGAGTGCGATCGCGCGGTGGACGGACTCGGTCACGCCCGGCTCGATTCCGTCGGCCTCGTTCAGCTCCTTCGGGATGCCGATCCGCAGCCCGCGCAGATCCTCCCGCTCGGGAATCTCGACCGGCTCGGGCAGCTCCACCGTCGTCGAGTCGAGCGGGTCGCGGCCCGCGATCAGCGAGTAGAGAAGGGCGTTGTC